>JBIIGF010000042.1:0-8526 GCA_044236665.1 Aestuariivirga sp.
TTGCGGTTCTGGGCTCTGGCATCCACTCGGTGATTGCCGCCATCGTCGTCATCGACTGGACGCGCTTTGCCCGGGTGGTGCGCGCCGAAACGCGCCAGCAAGCCAAACTCGAATATGCCGAGGCCGCATCGGCACTCGGCATGGGCCGGCTGGCCACCCTGATGCGGGAAATCCTGCCCAATGTGCTGCCCGTCGTGCTGGTGCTGCTGTCGCTCGAAATGGGCATCGCCGTCATCGTCGAGGCCATCCTGTCCTTCGTCGGGCTCTCGGTGTCGACCGATACGCCCACCTGGGGTGGCATGATCGCCGAAGGCCGCCAGATCATCTATCAGGCGTGGTGGGTTCTGGTGTGCCCGCTCGTCCTGCTGTTTCTCACGGTGCTCGCCTTCAACCAACTCGGAGACGGATTGCGCCAGTGGCTCGATCCGGTGCTGAAGCGGTGACGCCGGTCATCGACATCCGCAACCTGACCGCAGGCACGGGCGCGGGGCCGATCCTGCGCGATGTCTCGCTCAGCGTGAACGCCGGTGAGGTGATGGCGCTGGTGGGCGAAAGCGGCGCAGGCAAGAGCACCATCGCCAAGGCGGTGCTGGGCATCCTGCCCGCCGGCATCAAGGTAACAGCGGGGAACATCCTGTTCGAAGGAACCGATCTCCTGACCCTGCCGCCCGACAGGCTGCGCGCGCTGCTCGGCGTGCGCATTGCGCTCATTCCGCAGGACCCGCTGACCTCCCTCAACCCTGCACGCCGTATTGGCGACCAGTTGACGGATGGCTTGCGGCTCAGGGCCCGCATGAGCCGCACCGACGCCAGAGACAAGGCCATCAGCCTTCTGAACGATGTCCACATCCGCGAGCCGGAGCGCGTGATGGGCCGCTATCCGCATGAGCTGTCGGGCGGCATGCGCCAGCGCGTGCTGATCGCACAGGCCTTCTCGCTCAACCCGCATGTCATCATCGCCGACGAGCCGACGACGGCGCTCGACGTCACGGTGCAGAAGCAGGTGCTGCGGCTGATCCGCGACATGCAGCGCGAACACAAGACAACCCTGCTGTTCGTGACGCATGACCTGGGCGTTGTGGCGCAGATCTGCGACCGCATGACGGTGCTCTATGGCGGCAAGGTGCTGGAACAGGGCGCCACAGCGGACATCATCTCCAACCCGCGGCACCCCTACACGCAGGCCCTGCTGGCCGCGAGCCCGCGCTATGACAGGCCGGACCAGAGCCTGAAGCCGGTGCCGGACGCGCTCATCGCGGAGTTGCGGCGGGAGATCGCCGGATGATGCTGATCGAGGCCCGCGACCTCTCGCTCGACGTACCCGACATGAGCCATCAGGTGCTGATCGGCCGGCGGCGCAGGCTGCGAATCCTGAAGACTGTCTCGCTGTCGATTGCCAGGGGCGAGACGGTAGGCATCGTCGGAGAATCGGGGTCGGGCAAGACATCGCTCGGCCGCACGCTGCTGCGGCTTTATGAGCCGAGCGAAGGCCAGCTCCGGTTCGATGGCGCGGACATCACCCACGCCAGTGCCGCCGCCCTGAAACCGCTGCGCCGCCGCATGCAGATGATCTTTCAGGACCCGCAGTCCTCGCTCAACCCGCGCCATACGATCGGCGGTATCATCGCCACGGCGCTGAAGCTGCATGGGCTTGACGCCAGCAAAGCGGCGATTTCGGCGATCCTTGACAGGGTGGGCCTGCCCGCCTCCGCCATGGCGCGGTATCCGCATCAATTGTCGGGCGGCCAGCGCCAGCGCGTGGGCATTGCCCGGGCCATCTCTCTGAAGCCCGATTTCGTGGTGGCCGACGAGATCGTCTCAGGGCTCGACGTCTCAACGCAGGCGCAAGTGCTTGACCTGCTGAAAGGGCTGCGCGCCGAGATGGGCATGGCACTCGCCTTCATCAGCCATGACCTGTCCGTGGTGCGAAACCTCTGCGACCGCGTGATCATCATGAAGGGTGGCGAGATCGTGGAGGAAGGCCTGACAGCCGCGGTCTTCGCATCGCCGCGCACCGACTTCACCCGCACGCTGATCGACAGCATTCCATTGCCCGAGATCAGGCCAGGCTGGCTCGACATGACGGATGGGCGCAAGCCTGCGTAACCCCCGTCACGCTTCGATGACGGCTTCAAGGCCAAAGCCGGCAAGTGTGCGCGATACCGCGCGGCGGAGATCCTCAACCGTCGTCTCACGCGGCGCCTGCTGAAAGGCCTCGATCGAGACAGACACCGTGTTGCCATAGCGCGAGGCGACGGCAACGAGATGGCCATGAGAGCGCTCAAGGTCGCGGCGCGAGACATTGGCATCCACCGCGCGGGTGAGCAGCCGCGCGCAGGGTTCGCCATCGATGCGCGCAAGTCCATCCGGCAGCGTTCCGAGATTGGAACAGCTGACCGGTAAGGCATCAGCATAAGCAAACAGCCGGTTGACGAGCGCGGCGGAAAAGCGCGGCGGCATCCAGGCGATGGCCGGGAGAAGCGCATCCAGCGCAGCAGTCTGGTTCTCCCTTGCTCCGCGCAGCAGCGCCTTGAACGGTGCGTTCAGGGGCCGCAGGCTGGTAGTCAGGCCTTCGGGTGCGATGGTCATCGTGCGGAACTCGATTGCCAGCGCCCGCTGGTCAGTCAATCCCTGCCGCCTGTCGATCGGAACGAGCAGGCTGACCGTGCCGTCGGAGGCGCGGCAACGGCCCAGATTGAACGCCAGCGTCGCAACGAAACCAGGCAGCAGCATGTTCTCGCGGCCACCGAGCCGCCGCGCGCAGGCATCCCATGCAGGCGCATGGATGCTGACAGCAACAGCGGGAAGCTCAACCATCGCTGACAACGATGACCCTCCATACTCTGCCGCTGTGGTGTTGTTCTGCTTCGCCGTCACCGGCCTGCGCCAGCCTGCCCACGCAATCCGCGCCAGTGCGGCGAGGGTGCGCGGCGTATCGGAAAGGATCTGCCAGGCATCCGATGCGCAGCCAGAAAGCCCGGCACTTGCGCCCTGCGGCAGATAGGGATTGGGCAGCGCGACACCATCGGCCGCAGCGGCAATGGCCTGCACACTGCCCATCCCATCCACCACCAGATGGGAGCCGACGAGGCTGACGGCCGTGCTGCCGTCATCGAAGCGCTGGACCGCCATGCGCCAGGCCGGACCACTTACAGGATCAATCGTCTCGCGCGCCTGGCGGTTTGCCCAGGCCATGAGGCCAGTACGGGGCAGCGCCTCCATGTTGGGCTGGAGCGGCGCAGGCGGGCCGGACGGTTTCACCCAGCGGGGCCGTCCTCCCGGCAGGCAGGACGGCGCGATCAAGCGGTTGAAGGCCAGCGCGGACAGCCGGTCATAAGTTTGCGCGAGTGCAGGTAAGTTGACTTCGCGCTCATAGAGCCAGAGACACTGCATCAACTGATTGCGGCCCGTCGCGCGGAACAGTTCGAAGGCCAGTTGGTCCAGCCATGAAAGCCGGTGGCACGTGTCAGCGGGCAGGCTTTTCTCACCCATCGAAGAACTCGCCCGCCAGGCCATGGGACGCCAGCAGCCGTTCCGCGAGGGTGCGGATCTGGTGATGCTCGGTCACCACACCGGGCTGGTAGGCCACGAAGTTCAGGATCAGGTGTTCGGCGGTGACGCAGGCCGGAACAGAGGCCACGCCCTGGCGCGCCGCGATGGCACGGACCGATACCTGCCGGTCGGTGCCGCGAAAACAGAAGCGGTCGGATTCGGCGCCGTCGATGCCCAACACATCGGCCGGCCATTCACCCACGAAAGTACAGGTAACCGGCAGGTCCGCCAGCGCGCCAAGCGCTAGGCGCCCCGCAGCCGCAAAGGCCCGCTTCGGTACGAAGGGCACGAGGGGAAGAAGCTCAGCAAGGGGATCGGGCTCACGCCGCGTCCGCAGCAGCGTCGCCTGCAGCCGCCGCTGCAAGGCGTGGAGCCGCCCTTGCGGTTCTCCGGCCGGAACCTTCAGTGTCGCGAGCGAAACGCAATTACCGCCCGCATCCGAAAGCCCCTCGCGCTGATTGACCGGAATGAGCAAGGTCACCTCCCCACCACGGATCCGGCCGAGGCCTTCAGCAAAGGCTGCGGTCATCGCCACCAGAAGCGTGAAGCGGTTCGCACCAAGGCTCCGGGCCCTGGCGTCCCAAAGGGCAATCGGCAGGCGGAGGGATGTCCAGGGCAGGGACACCATCCGGTCATCGGCCGCAAGTGTCACGGGCGGGGCAGCGCGGGCCGGTTTCTCGCCGCGCGATGAGCCCAGAGCCCCGACCAGCCGGGTCAATGCCCGCAGCGTTGCCGGTGCATCCCGCAACGCGCGCCGCATCTCGGCACCCATCGCCGCCACCGAACGCTGCCCGGACCATGCCGGATAAGAAAGTAGCCGCTGCTCTCCACGCGCGGCCTCCTTGATGGCAAGCGCAGTTGCCATGCCATCAGCCACACAGTGAGATACGACGAGTGAGACGGCGAAGGACCCATCGGTGAAGGGCTGGGCCGTAAAGGTCCAGGCAGGCCCCTGCACCGGATCCATCGGCAACTCCACCTGGGCGTCGGCCCACATCTGCAGCGCATCGGGGCTGAGCGGTGCCGTTGCAATCTCCAGAGCCGATGAGGGGGGCGGCGCGCTGACCCATTGATGGCGCCCGAATGGCAGTTTGGCCGGACGTATCAGCCGCGCCAGCCGGCCACGCGCCAGATTGTCCCGGAAGCGCCTCAGCGCGGCAAGGTCGACAGGCCGCCTGTAAAGCCACAGCAACTGGATGACCGATTGCTGACCGCCGGCCGTATGGGCGAGATACATGCCCTGATCGGCAAAGGGCAGAAAGGGTGGCGGCATCCCCGGCATCGGTTAGGCACGTGCCTCCAGGGGTTGACCGGCCACCCGGCGGCACATCGTCCTGAAGGTTTCGGCATAGCGCTGCATGGAGCTGCCAGCCGTGGCATTGTCCGGATAGGCTGCGGTGAGCGTCAGGCCGCGTCCGGTCTTGAACAACCAGATCGCCACCTGCGCCGCCATGCCCTGGTTGAAGTAGACGCGCCCGTTGGTGTGATGCCAGTCATGAAGGACCTGCGGGCTGAATGGCGGGCGGCTCATGTCGCTGTAGGACAACATCACGCCCCCCGTCGCAACAGGCCGGATCGAGGGCAGCCCGGCAGCCAGTTCCAGCACACGCTCGATCGGAACGCCCGCCAGATGCAACCGGTCCTCGAACACCTGTTCCGCAATTCCCGCGAGCCCGGCGAACCCCTGGCCCGCGAGGTCAAAATCAATCGGCAGGATGCCCATGCACCATCCGGCGGTGCGGAATGCCTGCGGCGACCGGCGCGTCGGTGCCAGCGTGACGACGCTGTAGCGTGCCGCGCCTGCGAGTTCGCGTTCCGTCAGCCCAGCACAGGCAAGCAACCCGCCGATCATCCGCCCACCCGATGCACGACAGGCCGATTCAAAGGCTGCGGTAGCCGCTTCATCGAGAATATCCAAATTCAGATAAGCGGCGCGGCAGCGGTCTTCCAGCACACCGAGCGGCAGCGGAAACGGTGGCATGCGCCCCTTGTTGCGGTGGAGGAATGCGATCCACTCTGCAACCGCGGGGTCCGTCAGGGTGAGGCTCGCGGCCCGCTGGCGCTGGCCGGCGCAATAATCCAGATAGCGCCCCGGCGGCGGCAGAGCCGGCAGCGTGCCGCCCCCGATGACCGCGCGGTAGGCCGCATGAAGCTCCCGCATCACCAGGGGAATGACGGATGCATCCGTATTCAGGTGATCGATGCTGGCGAAGCAGGTGAAGCCATCGGCGCGCTGCAGGATACCGAAGCGGAAGCAATCCCAGGCGAAGGGCGATGGCGTGGCCGACGCATGTTCGCGCCATTCCGCAGCGTTCACGTCACCGAGCGCCACGGGTTCCATCTCGATGCCTGCCGGATCGGCAAGGACATGACGCACCAAGGTGCCATCACGCTCCGCAAACCAGCTGTGATAGGTGTCATGCCGGCTGAGATGCGCCGTCACCACTTGGGTCATGGCCGCGATGTCGCACTGGCCCGGCTCTTCCCATGTCACGATGAGCAGGCGCGCCATTTCGTCCTGCCGCTGTTCGCAGTCGCGGAAGGCGCGGAGATGCTGTTCCTGCTCATAGCTCGGCGGCACGGGTGAAGCCGGAGCGCGCCGCGCGCTGGCGGCCGTTGCCGCCGACGGCCGCCACATCGTGAGCGCAGCCGGAGGGCCGGACCAGCCGATCAGCGGACACAGCACCGGAGGAACCTCCGGAGCGCTGGACCGGCTTCCGGCATCGGCTAAGGAAATCTCCGTCACGGCTCTCGATAACCCCGGAAAAACAAACCACAAGGCCTAAGTAGCCCACTCTCAAGCAAGGTGGAAACACTTTCAAAATCAGGGCTGGTGCAGCGACTCTCGATAGTTCCAAAGAGAAAATTTCATGCGGTTTCAAAAAGGTTTTTCAACTTTATCGCGCATAAAATGCTTTATTTTACTTAACTCGATTTGGCGTGTGTTTCTCATCAGCGGAAGATAAGTTATGACACTGTTCAATTGATTTTTTACCGGCCGGATGGACGGCGGGAGGATGGAATGACGGTGTTTTGGAGGGTGGCGCCGAACTTGGCGCGGCCGGAAATTGCTGTTATCCGCGCCGCGCAAGCAATGGGTGCACACTGAGCCCCAATCAGATTTCCATGCTGCACGCCTTGAACGCCGAGACGTCTACGCAACCGGCAGGCGATGCCACACCGGACCGCTCCGACACTTATATCGTCGCCAACCGGCTTCCCCTCGAATACCACGCGGTGACGGGCTGGCGGCCATCGCCCGGCGGCCTGGTCAGCGCGCTTGAACCCGCCCTGCAGAAGCATGGCGCGGTGTGGGTGGGCTGGCGTGGCAGCCCAGTGCCCGAAGACGGCCGCGGGCAAAACCCGGCGCGCCCGCCGCATACGGACAACATCGCAGTCATCGAGGTTCCGATGACACCGCGTGAAGTGAGAAGCTTCTACGACGGCGTGTGCAATGGCGGTTTCTGGCCCCTCTATCATGGTGCGGCCATTGCACCGGTGTTTCAAGACGCGGAGTTCGACGTCTATAGGCGGATCAACCAGCGCTTTGCCGATTGCGTGGCACACAATGCGCCGCCGGGCGCACTGGTATGGGTGCACGACTACCAGCTTCAGCTGGTGCCAGCCCTGCTGCGAGAGGCGCGGCCGGACTTGCGCATCGGGTTCTTCCTGCATGTGCCGTTTCCTCAGCCCGCAGACTTCGACGCGCTACCATGGAAGGACAGTATCCTCGGTGGATTGCTCGGTGCCAGCCTGATCGGTTTCCAGACGGCCGACTCAGCCGCGCACTTCATCGCAGAGGCATGCCGCCGCCTGCCGGTCAGCAAAGACCGCAATGGCCTTGTCCTTCGGGATGCCGCCGGCTCGAGACGCGTGGCGGTCGATGTGTTTCCAATCGGGCCGGATACCGGACGGTTCTCCCGCCTTGCCGCCACGCCCGCCGTGCGCGAAGCGGCTGCCACGATCCACGCCGATTTCGGTGCGCCGGAGCTGATCCTGCTCGGCGTCGACAGGCTCGACTATACCAAGGGCATCGATCTGCGCATCCGCGCGGTAGCCGACTTGCTCAAGAGCGCCGCGTTCCGGAACCGCGACATCCAGTTCATCCAGGTGGCGGTGCCCAGCCGCAGCGAACTGCCCGCCTATCAGCAACTGCGCGTCAAGGTCGAAGCGACCCTGCAGCAGGCCAATGCGGAACTGACCGCACTCGGCCTCCGGCCGATCCACTATGTCTACGAGACGCTACCGGCTGATCAAGTCGTGGCACTGTATCTGGCCGCCGACATCATGCTGGTTACGTCGCTGGCGGACGGCATGAACCTTGTCAGCAAGGAGTATGTCGCCTGCCGGGAGGATGGAACGGGCCGGCTGGTTCTCAGCCGCACGGCGGGTGCCGCAGCCCAGCTGCGCGATGCGTGGCTGATCAATCCGGGCGATCCCGATGATCTGAAGCGCGGCATCACCGAGGCCATCGTTGCGGGCAGCGATGAAGCGCGCGCACGCATGGCGCGTCTGCGTCAGTCCGTCTTCAGCGCCGATGCCAGGCACTGGACCCAGTCGTTCCTCACCCGCCTGCGCGAGACGCCATGAACCGCCCTCTGCCGCAGGCGTTGTGCCGACGGCTGGCGTCACTCGGGGCGGCGCCGAATCTTCTGGTTTGCTCGGACTATGACGGAACACTGGCGCCCTTGGCACTGCGCCCGGAACTGGCCCGCCTGCTGCCGGGCGCCTCGGACCTGCTTCACCGGCTTGCATCTCTTCCCGGCACACGCGTCGCCATCGTCTCGGGCCGTGCGCGCGATGAACTGCAAAGGCACTCTGGCCTCGGCGCGCCCATTCTGCTGGCCGGTTCGCATGGCGCGGAGCTGCCGGGCCTTGTCGCAGAGGGCGGCACGGAAATCCAGTCACGGCTCGACGCACTCGAAGCCGCGCTGTTCGAGATCTGCGCTGCATCCGCGGGGGCATGGCTGGAAC
>JBIIGF010000043.1:0-8500 GCA_044236665.1 Aestuariivirga sp.
CACCCTTCACGCCACAGGCGGCAAGGCCCGCCGACAGCGCAAGGAGAACAAGCAGGACAGTTGCGTTTTTCATGGTATCTCAGCCTTTCAGCATCTTGAGCCAGCGCTTCGCCTCGCGCTTCACATTTTGCGGTGAAGTGCCACCGAAGCTCGTGCGGGAGGCGACGCTGTTTTCGACCGTCAGCACCTTGTAGACATCCTTGGTGATGCGCGGCTCAACCGACTGCATCAGCGCGAGCGGCAGTGCGGGCAGGTCGCAGCCTTGCTTCTCGGCCAGAGCCACGAGGCTTCCCGTCACGTGGTGCGCGTCGCGGAACGGCATCTTCAGTGTGCGGACGAGCCAGTCGGCAAGGTCGGTCGCGGTGGAAAAACCGGTTGCGGCGGCCTTTCGCATTTCCTCCGCATCGGGGACCATGTCCTTCACCATGCCGGTTGTCGCGGCGATGGCGAGCGACATGCTGTCGAAGGCGTCGAAGGCCGGTTCCTTGTCTTCCTGCATGTCCTTCGAATAGGTGAGCGGCAGGCCCTTCATCACGGTGAGGAGCGAAAGCAGCGCACCGATGATGCGGCCGGGCTTGGCGCGCACCAGTTCGGCCGCATCCGGGTTTCGCTTCTGCGGCATGATGGAGGAACCGGTGGTGAACTTGTCCGAGAGCTTCACGAAACGGAACTGGCTCGTCGACCAGATGACGATCTCCTCGGCGAGGCGCGAGAGATGCATGGCGCAGATGGCACAGGCGGAGAGGGTTTCCAGCACGAAGTCGCGATCAGCCACCGTGTCGAGGGAGTTGCGCGTCGGGCGGTCGAAGCCCAAGGCCTTCGCCGTCATGGCGCGGTCGATGGGAAAGCTGGTTCCGGCCAGCGCGGCGGCTCCCAGCGGATTCTCGTTCATGCGCCGTCTGGCATCGGCGAGGCGTGAACGGTCGCGCGCCAGCATCTCGACATAGGCCAGCATGTGGTGGCCGAAGGTGACGGGTTGCGCCACCTGCAGATGGGTGAAGCCAGGCATCACGGTTGCGGCATGCTGTTCGGCCTTGCGGGCAAGCGCCAGTTGCAGTTCTTTCAGCTGGGCATCCAGATGGTCCACCGTGTCGCGCACATAGAGGCGGAAGTCGAGCGCCACCTGGTCATTGCGCGAGCGCGCCGTGTGGAGCCTGCCTGCGGCTGGGCCGATGATCTCCTTCAGGCGCGATTCGACATTGAGGTGAATATCCTCAAGGGCGCGCGAAAAGGTGAATGTTCCCGCCTCGATCTCGGCTTGAACCTGGTCCAGCCCCTTCCTAATTTCAGTGGCATCGGATTTTGAGATGATTCCCTGCTTGGCCAGCATCGCGGCATGCGCTTTCGAGCCCGCGATGTCCTGCGCGAACAGGCGCTTGTCGAACCCGATCGAGGCGTTGATCTCCTCCATGATCGCGTCCGGCCCTGACTGAAACCGCCCGCCCCACATCTTGTTGGTCATCGAAATTCCTCATTCGGCCTGAAAGACATCGCGCATGAACACTGACGTCAAGAGATCAGCCCCCCTGCTGCGCATCGCCGCAGGCCTTGTCATCCTCGCCGCGATGTTCGGCTATTACTGGTTCGAGGCCAGTGGGCGCAAGGCTTCACCTGAAATGGCTTCACCTGAGCAGGCGGCGGTGGAAACACCGGCCGCCTCCGCCCCGGCCGGGGGCATATCGCGCGATCTGGCCACCGGCGCGCTCGCCGCCTTCCTTGTCCGGCCGGAGCCGCAGCCGCTGAAGGACCTGAGCTTCCAGGACGGTAGCGGCAAGCCCGTGAAACTGTCGGACTGGAAGGGCCGCGTGGTTCTGGTGAACCTGTGGGCCACCTGGTGCGCGCCGTGCCGCAAGGAAATGCCGGACCTGGCCGAACTCCAGAAGGAACTGGGCTCCGACCAGTTCGAGGTGGTGGCGATCAGCGTCGACAGAAAAGGCGCGGAGGCATCCGCCGCCTTCCTCAAGGAAACTGGTGCGGACAATCTGAAGCTTTATGTGGAGCCGACGACCGCCATCGTGAGCGACCTGCAGGCGGCGGGCTTGCCCGCAACCCTGCTGATCGACCGTGAGGGCCGGGAAATCGGCCGGCTTCTGGGTCCTGCCGATTGGGCAAGCCCCGAGGCCATCGCGCTCATCAAGGCGGCACTTGCCGCACAGGGCTGATCAGCGGGTCGGAACCGGCTTCTCGCCACGGTAGTCGTAGAAGCCGCGGTTGGTCTTGCGGCCCAGCCATCCGGCTTCGACATATTTCACGAGAAGCGGGCAGGGGCGGTATTTCGAATCCGCCAGACCATCGTGCAGCACCTGCATCACCGAGAGGCAGGTGTCGAGGCCGATGAAGTCGGCGAGTTCGAGGGGGCCCATCGGGTGGCGGGCGCCCAGCTTCATGGCTGTGTCGATCGCTTCCACGCCGCCCACGCCTTCATACAGCGTATAGATCGCCTCGTTGATCATCGGCAGCAGGATACGGTTGACGATGAAGGCCGGGAAGTCTTCCGAAACGGCGATCGTCTTCTTCAGCGACTGGGCGAATTCCTTGGCGACCGCGAAGGTGTGCTCGTCCGTGGCAATGCCGCGGATCAGCTCGACGAGTTCCATCACCGGCACCGGGTTCATGAAGTGGATGCCCATGAACTTCTCGGGCCGGTCGGTCGCGGCGGCAAGCCGGGTGATCGAGATCGATGATGTGTTGGAGCCCACAAGGCATTCGGGCTTCAGATGCGGGCAGAGCGCCTGATAGATCTTGCGCTTCACCTGCTCGTCTTCAGTGGCGGACTCGATGATGAGATCATACTCGCCGAAGCCCTCGTAGGCGGGCACGCCGCGGATGCGCGACAGTGCGGCATCACGGTCGGCTTCGCTCAGCCTGCCGGAGCGCACCTGGCGTGCGAGGTTTCCGTTGATGGTCGCAAGCCCTGCCTCGATCCGCTCCTTGGCGACATCGAAGAGGCCAACGTCATAGCCGGCTACCGCGCAGACATGCGCAATGCCGTTTCCCATCTGACCGGCGCCGATGACGCCGACTTTCTTGATCTGCATGTGAAGTGCCTGAATTCGAAAACTGGCGAAGCCTATATCTTGCCTCTGCCATCGGCAAGAGCGTTTCGCATCTGCAACAATAGCACTTTCGATTGGTGTGTCGGGTGCTGGCAGCACAGTTGCACGGTTATGCGCCAGATTGAAGGTTTTCGATCAGCGGGTGAGTGAAGGACCAGCGTCATGATTCACCTCCAGCAGCAAGAAAAAAGGGCGGCCCGTGGGCCGCCCTTCCCCGAAAGCAGGATGATGCGAGCTTACTTGCCGAGCTTCGCCAGTTCGGAATCGAGTTCCGGAACGGCCGTGAAGAGATCCGCCACGAGGCCGTAGTCCGCCACCTGGAAGATCGGGGCTTCCTCGTCCTTGTTGATGGCGACGATGATCTTCGAGTCCTTCATGCCGGCCAAGTGCTGGATGGCGCCCGAGATGCCGACCGCGATGTAGAGATCGGGGGCGACCACCTTGCCCGTCTGGCCGACCTGATAGTCATTCGGCACATAGCCCGCATCGACAGCGGCGCGCGAGGCGCCGACGGCGGCGTTGAGCTTGGATGCCACCGAATCGAGCAGCTTGAAGTTATCGCCGTTCTGCATGCCGCGGCCGCCCGAGACGACGATCTTGGCCGAGGTGAGTTCGGGGCGGTCCGACTTCGACAGGTTCTCGCCCTGATAGGAGGAGAGGCCCGGGTCCGCCGGAACATCCACCTTGGCAATCTCCGCGGAACCACCTTCGCCGGTTGCCGCGAAGGACGCGGTGCGCACGGTGATGACCTTCTTCGGGTCGGTGGACTGCACGGTCTGCACGGCGTTGCCGGCATAGATCAGGCGCACGAAGGTGTCGGGCGACTTCACCTCCGAGATATCGGAGATCTGCATCACGTCGAGCAGTGCCGCGACGCGCGGCATGAAGTTCTTGCCATTGCCGGTGGCGGGCGCGACGAGGTGGTCGTAGCCGGAACTGAGCGCCACGATGAGGGCGGCCATCGGCTCGGCAACCGGGCGCTCGAGCGCGGCCGATTCGGCGTGCAGCACCTTCTTGACGCCGGCGAGCTTGGCGGCCGCTGCTGCGGCGCCGGCGGCGTTGTTGCCCGCGACCAGCACATGCACGTCGCCACCCATCTGGGCCGCGGCGGTCAGTGCCTTGTGGGTTGCATCCTTGAGGGACGCGTTGTCGTGTTCGGCGATGAGGAGGACAGCCATGTTCAGATTGCTCCCGCTTCCTTGAGTTTGGCGACGAGTTCGGCGGGCGAGCCCACCTTGATGCCGGCCTGGCGCTTCGGCGGCTCTTCGGTCTTCACGACCTTGAGGCGCGGCGCGACGTTCACGCCGTAATCGGCGGGGGTCTTTTCATCAAGCGGCTTCTTCTTGGCCTTCATGATGTTGGGCAGGGACGCATAGCGCGGCTGGTTGAGGCGGAGGTCGGTGGTGACGACCGCCGGCAGCTTCACCTTCAGCATCTGCAAGCCGCCGTCGATCTCGCGGGTGATGGCGGCTTCGCCGGCACCGGGCTCCAGCTTCGAGGTGAAGGTGGCCTGGGCCCAGCCCAGAAGCGCCGCCAGCATCTGGCCGGTCTGGTTGCAGTCGTCATCGATGGCCTGCTTGCCGAGAATCACGATCTCGGGCTTCTCGGCCTCGACCACGCCCTTCAGCAGCTTGGCGACGGCCAGCGGCTCGACGAGGTCGTCGGTCTTGATCAGGATGGCCCGGTCGGCGCCCATGGCGAGCGCGGTGCGCAGTGTTTCCTGGGCCTGGGCCGGCCCGATGGACACGGCCACCACTTCGGTCGCCTTGCCCGCTTCCTTCAGGCGCACGGCCTCTTCGACACCGATTTCGTCGAACGGGTTCATCGACATCTTGACATTGGCCAGTTCGACACCCGAACCATCGGCCTTCACGCGAATCTTGACGTTATAGTCAACGACGCGCTTCACTGCGACCAGGACTTTCATCGTTTTCCTCGATTTGGCGGTCTTCTCAAAAGTGGGCGGACCCTAGTGAGGGGAACCCCTCAAGTCAATTCCGGCAACGCCGCTTGCTGGCCGAATGCGACGCTTTGATCTAGCCAAAAGGTGGGGGTCAGGTGTCGAGGCGCATCCACAGGCGGCGGCGGATGGCGTAGGTGATGGCGGCCCCGGCGAGGAAGCCGCCGATATGCGCGCCCCAGGCCACTGCCGTATCGGCGTTGCTGCCCTCCATCCAGAAGGAAATGAACTGCAGGGCGAACCAGCTGCCCAGAACCCACAAGGCCCCGATGCGGATGGGCAGGCGCATGAACAGCAAAATCCACACCCGCGCCCGCGGAAACAGCACCAGATAGGCCCCGAGAATGCCGGACACCGCGCCGGAGGCGCCAACCAGCGGGGCGCTGGAGGCCGGCATCAGCAGCACATGGGCAAGTGCGGCAACGACGCCGCTGACCAGATAGAGCAGGGCGAAGGCGGTGTGGCCATAGGCATCCTCGACATTGTCGGCGAACACCCAGAGGAACAGCATGTTGGGCAGAAGGTGCCCCCAGCCCGCATGCAGGAACTGATAGGTGATGAGGGTGACAGGCTCGGGGATCGCTTCACGCACAGCACCCTGCGCGAGGCCGGTCAGTTCGCCCGGAACAACCCCCCACACCGTGGCAATCGCCGCGAGGACCGGCTCCGGCGTGAAGGCGCCGGTGATGAGGTAGACCAGCACATTGAGGGCGATGATGGTGAGCGTGACGGCCTGAAACCGGATGACCTTCAGCGGGGTGGAATCGTGAAGGGGGATGAACATGCCCGGTTCAGCGTGTCTTTCCGGGCACCCACAGCACGTCGCCGCCGGCGCGCGCATTGGCCCAGCGGCTGGCCACGAAGAAGAAATCCGAAAGCCGGTTCACATAGGCAATGGCGCCTTCGCTCACATGTTCACCCTCATGCGCGGCCAGTTCCACGATGAGGCGCTCGGCCCTGCGGCACACGGTGCGCGACAGGTGCAGATGGGCCGCCGCCGGGTGGCCGCCTGGCAGCACGAAGGAGCGCAAGGGGCTGAGCTCGCCGTTGAGCTCGTCGATCTCTGCCTCGATGCGCTCATACTGCCTGGGCAGAATGCGCAGCGGCTCGTAGCCGAGGTCCTTGCCGGTCTCGGGCACGCAGAGATCAGCGCCGAGGTCGAACAGTTCGTTCTGGATGCGCGCCAGCATGTGGTCGAGCTTGGCGAGGTCATCGCTGCCCGTGTGCAGCCGCACGAGGCCGACCGTGGCATTGGTTTCATCCACCGTGCCATAGGCCTGGATGCGGAGATGCGCCTTGGAGACGCGCTCGCCGGTGCCGAGTGCGGTTTCCCCGGCATCGCCGGTGCGGGTGTAGATGCGATTGAGAACGACCATGATTCCTGACTAGACCGCCGTGATGATGATTTCTACTCGTTTCTGAGATAGGGCGTCGGTTTGGCCGACAATGCGCGCCATGTCACGCCAAGCCCCGCTGCCACCGTCACCGCCATGGCGAGCAATGCGGTGAGCAGGGCGGTGAGCGGCGAGAAGCTCCATGGCATTTCAAGAATGAAGCGCGCCAGGAACCAAGAGGCAGCCGAGCCGACCGCAACACCGAACACCGCCGCCGCCAGCCCCAGCCCCGCATATTCGATGACGAAGGCCGAGATCAGCTGCCGTTTCGAGGCCCCATAGGTCTTCAGCACCACCGCCTCGTAAAGGCGTTCGGAAAGCCCTGCCGCCAGTGCGCCTGCCAGAACCAGAATGCCGGTGAGCAGCGTCAGCACATTCGCGCTGCGGATTGCTGCCACCATCTGGTTCAGCAGGCCGCTCACCATGTCGATGGCATCCTTGACCCGCACCGCCGTCACCGACGGGTAGGCCTGCGCCATGGTGTTCAGCAGCTCTGCCTCATCGCCGCCCTTCATCTCCACTGTCACGACATGGCTGTGGGGCGCCGCTTTCAGCGTGTTGGGGCTGAACACCATGACGAAATTGATGCCGAAGCTCCGCCAGTTCACCTTGCGGAGATTGGCGACCTTCGCGGTGATTTCGCGGCCCAGGACATTGATCACGATCTCGTCGCCGATTTTCACGCCGATACCATTGGCGATCTCATCGACCAGCGAGACGAGCGGCGGGCCATTGTAATCGGCTGGCCACCATTCGCCCTCAACCAGCGTGGAGCCTTCGGGAAGTGCCTCGGCATAGGTGAGGCCGCGGTCGCCGCGCAGCGCCCAGTCCGAATCGGAGGAAGCGGACACCTTCTCCGCCGGCACGCCCTTCACGCTCACGATACGTCCGCGCATCATGGGGGAGTTGTTGACATGGGTGACACCCGGCTGGCCTGTCACCGCCGCCTTGAACGCCTGCAGGCTGGGGTTCGGTACGTCGAGGAAGAAGAAGGCCGGCGCCTTCTGCGGAATGCCGGCGCGCAGTTCATCGGAGATGCTGCGGTCGGTCAGGGCCAGCGTCACGAACAGCGTGAGGCCCAGTCCCAGCGCGAGGATCACCGAGGCCGCCGCCGAACCCGGCCGGTGGATATTGCCCACGGCATAGCGCCAGATGGCGGATGAACTGCGCGGCAGGCGTTCGGCAGTTGACATGATCAGCTTGGCGAGCCCGATCAGCACCACGAAGCTGGCCACCAGCCCCAGCAGGAAATAGGCCGTCACGCGCGTGTTTTCGAAGGCGATGAAGACGAGCACCGCGATCAGCGCCAGGGAGATGGCAATCGCGGTGAGCGCGCCCGCGCCCGGCCAGCCCTGCAGCGGCATGCTGCGTGAGCGGAACAAAGCGGAGGCCGCCACGCGCCGCGTATGGGCCAGCGGCCAGAGCGCGAAGGCGAGGGTTGTAAGAAGTCCAAGCGCGCCGGCGAACAGCAGCGGCAGCACCTCCACCCGGCCCGAAACCGGCAGTGGCAGAAGCGTGCCGAACAGCGCCGTGGCCAGCAGCGGCGCCACAGCGCCCGCCGCCAGGCCGATCGTGATGGCGATCAGCGCCACCAGCAGGATTTCGGTGAGGTAGATTCCCAGCACATCGCGCGAGGACGCGCCAAGGCATTTATAGGTGGCGATGGCGTTCATCTTGCGGGCCACGAAGGCCTTCACCGCATTTGCGATGCCCGCGCCCCCGACGATCAGCGAGGCGAGGCCCACCAGCGTCATGAAATAGCTGAGGCGCTCGATGAAACCGTCCGCACCTGCCGCGGCGTTGTTGCGGTTGCGCAGCCGCCAGCCGGCATCCTTGAAGGTCTCGTTCGCTTCCTTCATCACCGCCTTGGCTTCGGCAATCGTCGCCGGCTCCGGCAGCTTGACGCGGTAGCGCCAGGTGACCAGGCTTCCCGGCTGCAGGATCTTCGTTGCATCCAGCGTGGCCTGCGAGATCATCAGCCGCGGCCCCAGCACGATGCCGTCCGACAGGCGGTCGGGCTCGCGCGCGATGGCGGCGCGGATTTCGATATCCGCCGACCCGACCTTTACCGTGTCGCCAACCTTGATGCC
>JBIIGF010000044.1:0-8446 GCA_044236665.1 Aestuariivirga sp.
TCCGGCTTCGTGGATCAGGCGCCACAGCCCATGGAGGATAAGCCGGTGAGTGAAGAGAAGGCAGCGCCGCAGAGCGCCGTGGTCATCAAGAAATACGCCAACCGGCGGCTCTACAACACCGCGACCAGCACCTATGTGACCCTCGACGACCTCTCGACCATGGTCAAGGCCGGCACCGATTTCCTGGTCTATGACGCCAAGACCGGGGAAGACATCACCCGCTCCGTCCTCACCCAGATCATCTTCGAGGAAGAGAACAAGGGCACAAACCTGCTGCCCATCAACTTCCTCCGCCAGCTCATTCGCTTCTACGGCGATTCCATGCAGGCCTTCGTGCCGGGCTTCCTCGAGTTCTCGCTGGAGAACCTCGGCAAGGAGCAGGAGAAGTTCCGTGCCCAGATGATGGAGGCCTGGGGGGCCGATCCGTTCAAGGCCATGCAGGACCAGGCCCAGCGCAACATGGCCATGTTCAGCGATGCCATGAAGGTGTTCAATCCCTTCGCGGCCGCGATGGGCGGAACGGTTCCGGGCGCCCCGGCGCCGGGCAAGCCGCAGGGCGGTCCATCTGCCGCCACGGGCGATGACCTTCAGGCGCTGAAGGACCAGCTGGCCGCCATGCAGCAGAAGATCGACACACTCGCGAACAAGTAACGCAGGCCTCAGCCAGCCCGGCTGCGGGCGGTGTCGCTTACCAGGTCGGCAAGGCTCGGCTCGGGCTGAACGATTTCACCGGTCCGGTTGGTGAAGGCGCGGTCGAGCAGTGTCACGGCGTGGCGCAGCTTTGCCAGTTCGCCTTCGAGATCCTGCTCGAAGGCCGCCACTGTCTCCTGGGCGGGCGGCGGCAGCGGGGTGTTGTCCGCCCCGCTTTCCGGCCATGGCGGCGCAAGCTCCGCCATGCCGAACAGCCGGCCCTGCATCATGTCCACGCCCCAGGCCTTCAGGAGTGCGGCGTCCTCCGCGGTTTCCACCCATTCGGCCACCGTGCGGATCCCGAAATTCTGAGCGAGTGCCAGCAAGGAGCGGACGTAGTACTGGTTTTCGGGATTGCGCGAGAGGCCTTCGCAGAAGCTGCCATCCAGCTTGAGAATGTCGACCGGGATGGCACGGAGGTGGCGGAATGAGGTGAAGCCCGCGCCGAAATCGTCGATCGCCACCTTGATGCCAAGCGCCTTCAACTGTTCCACGAAGCGCGTGGTGGCCCGCATGTCGCTCAAGGCCACGGTTTCGGTGATCTCCACCGTGAGGCGCGGCGCGAGCGCCTTGTGGCCCGAGAGCAGTGCGATGATCTGGGGATACCAGCGCGGGTCGGTGGCTGTGGTGCCGGAGATGTTGAGGGAGAGCTTTGCCTCGTGGTGGCGGGCCAGAACGCCAAGTGCCATCTGCACCACCTCGCGGTCGATGAGGCGAACGAGGCCCAGTTTCTCGGCCACCGGAATGAGGTGGCCTGCCGCCACGGTGCTCCCGTCCGCCGCCTTCATGCGCAGCAGAGCCTCATGGAACTCCGGCCTTCCCGTTGCCGCATCCACCACCGGCTGGAAGGCCAGCTGGAGGCGGCCCTCCTTCAGGCAGCGCACGATTTCGTGGGCATTGTGGGCATTGCCGGAGCGCTGGCTCTGCAACTGCTCGGAAGGCTTGTAGATCACCACATCGTCAGCGGGGTGCTTGCGCGCCTCGCTCAGCGCCTCCTCGGCGCGGGCAATCGCCGTGCCGGGGTCGCTTGCGTGGCGCGGCAGCACCACGGCCCCGATGGAGAGCAGCGCCCACACCGGGCCATGGCCCGTCTCGATCACGCTGTCGCGCGCCACCGACAGGAAGCGTTCCGCCGCAATGGGCAGTTCCTCGGGCGAGCAGTGGTTCAGGACGATGCCGAACTTCGAGCCCGAATAGCGCGCCACAGCATCACCGGAGCGGACCACGCGCTGCAGCCTCCGCCCCATGGTGACGATCACCTCATCGGCCACCTCGAAGCCATAGGCCTCGTTGACGAGCGGAAGATTGTTGATGGCGGCAACGAGGAAGGCGCAGGAGGAGCCTTCTCGGCCCGCGGCCATCATGGCGCCGCCCAGCGCCTCCATCATGCGGCCACGGTTCATCATGCCGGTCAGCGGGTCGCAATTGCCGAGGAAGCTCAGATGCTCATCCCGCTTCTGGCGCTGGTCGATGCGGCGGACGACGCCGAGCACTTCGGCAGGCCTGCCATCATGGCCTGCGAACCAGCGGCCCTGATCCTCCAGCCACAGGCTGGCACGGCTGCCGCGGCCTGCAGGCCGGAAACGATACTCGATCTCGAAGGCAACCCCATTGCCGCCGTCGGCCTCGCCGCCCCGCATCACGGTTTCATAGCGGCTGGTCAGGTTGTCGGGGTCGAGGAAGGACGCGAAGATGCGCCCGGTGTTCACCTGGGCGGCATCCACCCCAAGGATTTCGGACGCATGCGGCGACCAGATGAGTTCATCGCTGGCAATGGTCCAGCGATAGGCGGCAAGCCCCGCGGCCTCGATCGCCAGAAGCGCGGTCTGGCCGGGCGCGGCGTCGCGCCGTCCGCCATCCGATCCGCCGCCCTGCTGCCGCTCGCTCAAGATACCCCCACGCCCTTGTCTTCAAGGGCCACGAGTTTAGGAAAGATCGTGAAACCAATCCTTAACGGACCGGCTCAGTACCCTAATGCAAAGCCATCCTTGCGCGGGTCTGATCCGCCGATCAGCATGCCGAGTTGACGGTCGATGGCGATGGCCTGTCCGCCGCCCAGCGGTTCGGGCGGCGTTTCCAGTACATGGCCCCGCGCAGCAAGGCCCTCCTGCACATGGGCGGGCACGCCGCTTTCCACCTGCACCTTGCCGGCCTTCGGGAAATAGCGCGCCCAGTCGATCGCTTCCTGCGGGTCCATGCCATAGACGTAGCGGTTCACCGCCACCGTCATGTGGCCCATCGGCTGGTAGTCGCCGCCCATCACGCCATAGCTCATGTCGACGAGGCCATCCTTCTTCACCATGGCGGGAATGATGGTGTGGAGCGGGCGTTTGCCCGGCGCGATGCAATTGGGGTGGAGGGGATCCGTCACGAAGCAGGCGCCGCGGTTCTGCAGCGCAATCCCGGTCTTCTCCGTCACCACGCAGGAGCCGAAGCCCCAATACACCGAGTTGATGAAGGAGACGGCGAGGCGTTTCTGGTCAACAACGCTCAGATAGATGGTGTCCGACTGGCGCATGCTGGTCTCGATGTCGAGCGCGCGGTTCATGTCGATCATGGCGGCCAGCCGGGCGGCGGTTCTCGTGGACAGCAACTCCTCGACCGGAACCTCCACATGGTCCGGGTCGGCGATATGGCGGTTCCTCAGTTCCCACGCGAGTTTCATCGCCTCGATCTCGATGTGATGGCGCGCGACGGAATCGGGCGCGTGGCGCGACAGCCCGATCTGCGACAGGATGTTGAAGGCAATCAGCGCCGTCAGGCCCTGTCCCGACGGGGGGATTTCCAGAATGTCATGGCCCATGAAGCCGGTGGCGATGGGCTTCACCCAGTGGGACTGATGCGCCGCCATGTCCTCCATGGTGAGGAGCGAGCCCCTGGCCCTGACCGTGCGGATGATGTCCTCGGCGATCTCGCCGGTGTAGAAGGCTGCGGCGCCGTCGCGGGCAATGGCCTTCAGCGCCGCCGCCAGTGCCGGATAGGCCATGGTCTCGCCAAGGCGTGGCGTGCGGCCGTCCTTCAGATAATGCATGAGGCCGCCCGCATCGGCGGCGAGGGCGGGTGTGTCCTCCGGCCAGTCGAGGGCCACGCGCGGCGTCACCGGTACGCCCTCTTCCGCCAACCGGATGGCGGGCTTCAGGGCTTCGCCCAGATCCATCGTACCATGCTGCTTCAACAGCCTGTCCCAGCCGTCGATGGCGCCCGGCACCGTGATGGCATGGATCGAGCGCGGCGCGATAGACGTAAGGCCGGACCGCTTCAGCCAGTCCGCATCCGCCGCCTGTGCCGCCCTGCCGCTGGCATTGAGGCCGGTGACCTTGCCTTCGGGCGTGCCCACCAGGGCGAAACAGTCACCGCCGATCCCCGTCATGGCCGGTTCCACCACGCAGAGCACCGCAGAGGCGACGACGGCGGCATCGGCCGCATTGCCGCCCGACCGCAGCGTGTCGATGGCGGCAAGAGTGGCGAGCGGCGCCGAGGTGGCGGCCATGCCCCGCGCGCCATAGGCTGCGGAACGGCCGGGACGATCAAAGTTGCGCATTGTCAAAATCCTGAATCAGTCACCGGGCAGGTTGGTGGCGTCGTCTGGAGAAAATCACCCCCGACATGTCGCAAAAGGCATCGCACATGGCGCAACCTTGTAGCAAGACACTTGCCGAAGGGGACCTTGCTGGCCTGCGTCGCCTCATCTAAAGGAATCAGTCGACATTTCCTGACAGTAATGTATTTTTACTGCAGGTAAATCACCCAATTCACGAAAATCCACCTCAAGGGAGTATGGAATGTCCACGGTGAAGAGCGATATCGAAATTGCCCGCGAGGCAAAGATGAAGCCGATCATGGAAATCGGCAAGGGTCTTGGCATCCCGGAAAAGGACCTGATCCCCTACGGCCACACCAAGGCCAAGGTGTCGCTCTCCTACATCGACAGCCTGAAGTCCAAGAAGGATGGCAAGCTCATCCTCGTCACCGCCATCAACCCCACGCCGGCGGGTGAAGGCAAGACCACCACCACGGTGGGCCTGGGCGACGGCCTCAACCGCATCGGCAAGAAGGCCATGGTGGCGCTGCGCGAACCCTCGCTCGGCCCCTGCTTCGGCATGAAGGGCGGCGCGGCGGGCGGCGGCTATGCCCAGATCGTGCCGATGGAAGACATCAACCTGCACTTCACCGGCGACTTCCACGCCATCACCTCGGCGCACAACCTGCTCTCGGCGATGATCGACAACCACATCTACTGGGGCAATGAACTCGGCATCGATACGCGCCGCGTCGCGTGGCGCCGCGTCATGGACATGAACGACCGCGCGCTGCGCGAGATCGTCTGCTCGCTGGGCGGCGTGGCCAATGGCTATCCGCGCGAAGCGGGCTTCGACATCACGGTCGCTTCCGAGATCATGGCCATCCTCTGCCTTGCCACCTCGATCGAGGATCTTGAGCGCCGCATCGGCCAGATCGTCGTCGCCTACCGCAAGGACAAGACCCCGGTTCTCGCCAAGGAACTGAAGGCCCCGGGCGCCATGGTTGTGCTCCTGAAGGACGCGCTGCAGCCGAACCTCGTCCAGACGCTCGAAAACAATCCGGCCTTCGTGCATGGCGGCCCCTTCGCCAACATCGCGCATGGCTGCAACTCGGTGATGGCCACCCAGTCGGCGCTCAGGCTCGCCGACTATGTCGTCACCGAAGCAGGCTTCGGCGCTGACCTCGGCGCTGAGAAGTTCTTCGACATCAAGTGCCGCAAGGCCGGCCTGTCGCCTGCCGCAACGGTGATCGTCGCCACGGTGCGCGCGCTCAAGATGCACGGCGGTGCCGCCAAGGACGAGCTCAAGACCGAGAATGTCGAAGTCCTGAAGAAGGGCCTCGCCAATCTGGGCCGCCACCTCGAGAACGTGAAGAAGTTCGGCGTGCCGATCGCGGTTGCCATCAACCACTTCATTTCCGACACCGACGCGGAAGTGCAGGCGGTGATCGATTATTGCCGCACCCACGGCGTCGAAGCCTTCCGCTGCACCCACTGGGCCGAAGGCGGCAAGGGCACCGAGGCGCTCGCACGCCACGTCGCGGAACTTGCCGACAAGGGCACCGCGCAGTTCAAGCCGATCTATGACGAGAACCTGCCGCTGTGGGACAAGGTGAAGACCATTGCCCGCGAAATCTACCGCGCCGATGACATCGTGGGCGACAAGTCGGTGCGCGACCAGCTCAAGGCCTGGGATGCGGCGGGCTACGGCAAGTTCCCGATCTGCATGGCGAAGACCCAGTACTCTTTCTCCACCGACCCGAACCTCAAGGGTGCGCCCACCAACCACGTGGTGCCGGTGCGCGAAGTCAGGCTCTCGGCGGGCGCTGAGTTCATCGTCGTCATCTGCGGTGACATCATGACCATGCCGGGCCTGCCCAAGGTTCCTTCGGCTGAAGTCATCGGCCTCGATGACAAGGGCCAGATCGTCGGCCTGTTCTGAGAACAGCGATACAAGCAAACACGCAAAGGCCCGGTGCTCAACACCGGGCCTTTTGCTTTCGCGGGCTGCTGACTGGCGCCCTCGCATGCCTCAAGTTGAAATGGACCTCACTTTTGCGCCGGCCAACAAAGCAAGACAGGAATGAATTGACTTATCGGCCTTACTTAGTCGATCTCTGACCTTGAGCATCCATTTCACCGGGGGGCGGCGATGCGATTCCTGCTGGCAGTTTTTTGTTTGGTGGCGTCTTATTCGAGTGCGCTAGCCGAAAGGGCGACGTTCACCTTTCTGAGGACGGTGACGGTCGCGGAACTCAACACCATTCTCGATGCGGAGCGCACAACCTTTCTGAGAGATGCGACGCCGGGCCCGGGTTATGAACTGCCGCCCGCTCCAAAAGCGACCAATGCCGTAGACCTCTTCAGGGTGCGTTATTATTCGAAGAGCCCCGACCTCGGCGGCAAGGAGATCATGGCCTCCGGCCTGCTCGCGCTGCCCAAGATCGCCGACAGGTCCAGCATCAGGCTCATGTCATATCAGCACGGCACCGTCATGGGTAAGTACGAGGTGCCGTCCTATGCTTTCGCGCGCACCAATCCCACGGGTCAGCCTCATTATCTGCAGGCTTACGAGACGCGCTACATGACAGGCCTGTTCGCTGGAAACGGTTATGCCGTCATGGCGGCTGACTATTATGGCTTTGGTGACGGCGCCAGCTTCAAGGAAGCCTACTTCATCAAGAACAGCACGGCGCAGGCGAACTACGACCTGTATCTGGATGTCATGAAGTATCTCGCCGCCAACAACATCAAGCCCAGCAAGTTGATGCTCGGCGGCTGGTCCCAGGGCGGGCTCAATACCACCGGCTTCCTGCAAGTGCTTGAAGCCAAGGGCGTCAAGGTCGATGCCGTGTTCACGGCCGCCAGCCTCAATGATCCCTACGCGAACATCAACCCGCTGCTGTTCCACCCCCGCGAGGCGGATGCGCGCTGGATGGTGCTTCTGCTCGGCCTCACGACCTTCTCCTGTGAGAACTATCTTGGCCCCAGGGGGCTCGCCAAGGCCGTGATCGCCAAGAAATACTATAACGACATGAAGCGAATCTATGACCGTACCTATGCAGGCCCGCTGGAGCTTCTCAACATACTGGGCAGGTGGCAGAATGTTCCGTTCACGGAGTTCTTGCAGCCTGCGTATCTGGACCGGTCCTATCTTGCCCGTTCGGACTACGGCAAGTGCCTCGCCGCGGGCGAAACCTACCGCCAGGCGTTCAAGGCCCCCATCCGTATGTATTATGGCTCTCACGATCAGCTCATCCGGCCGCGCGTTGCGCTGCTTGCCCATGACTACCAGCAGACCATCACGGATGTGGGTACGCCCGGGGCGATCCCGTCGAGCCAGGTCGAGGCCTTCCGTGTCGAGGGTGCCGACCATGGGCTGGCCTTCATGTCCGGCTCCCTCGCCGCCAAGGCCTGGATGGACTCCCTGCGCTGATGCATGACGCTGCCAGCCCGGCGTTTTCGCCGGGCTGGCTTCAGCCTGGTGATGTCTGGCCTTTTCTCCGCCCCGCAGCCGTGGCACACAGGGCCCTGATGTTTTCTGGGGGAAAAAGCCATGACCCGCGCCGACACCGAACAGCTCCTCGAACGCTACTTCGCCTGCTTCAACGCGGGTGACAGGGAGGGCATGATCGCCTGCCTCAGCCCCGATGTGCGCCACGACGTGAACGAGGGTGCCTCGCGCGTGGGGCATGAGAAGTTCCGCGCCTTCATGCAGCACATGGATCGCTGCTACCGCGAGACTCTCACCGGCATCACCGTGATGAGCAATGCCGATGGCAGCCGTGCAGCCGCCGAGTTCATCGTCAACGGCACCTACATCGCCACCGACGAGGGCCTGCCGGAGGCCAAGGGGCAAAGCTATGTCCTGCCCGGTGGCACCTTCTTCGACGTGGCGGGCGGCAAGATCACCCGCCTCACGACTTACTATAACCTCAAGACGTGGATTGCCCTGGTCAGCGCATGATCCGCATCGAGCAGCTTTCGGGCGCGGCGCTCGAGGCCCATCTTGCGGGCCTCGCCAGGCTGCGCATCGAGGTGTTCCGCGCCTATCCGTATCTCTATGACGGCGATCCCGATTATGAGGCATGGTACCTCGCGGACTTCGCCCGGGCCGACGGCGCGGTCGTCATCGCCGCGCTGGATGGCGGGGCGCTGATCGGTGCGGCCACCGCCTCTCCCATGCGGGCCCAGAAGGAGGCCTTCAGGGCGCCCATTGCCGCAGCCGGCCTCGAC
>JBIIGF010000045.1:0-8352 GCA_044236665.1 Aestuariivirga sp.
GTTCGGCGATGCGCGCGGCGTCCAGCCCATCCTGGCCCTGCAGAATCCAGTCGAGGAGGATCGCCACCTTCTCGACGCGCACGCAGCCCGAGGAATAGAAGCGGCTGCCGCTCTTGAACAGATGGGGCTCCGGCGTGTCGTGCAGATAGATGCCGAAGGGGCTGAGGAATTCGATCTTGGCCGTCGCCATGGCATTGGCGCCGCCGGGCTCCTGGCGGAAGTGATAGTCATCCACGCGCACCTTGCGCCAGTTGATCTTGTCCGGATCAACCTCAGGGCCGCCGACGCCATCGAACACCTTGATGTTCATCTCGTTCAGCACCTGCGAGGGCTTCTTCGAGGTCATGCGCGGCACGATGTCCTTTTCCACGATCGAGGACGGTGCGTTCCAGTAGGGATTGAAGCGGATGACGGTGAGCGGCGTCATCACGACTGGTGTCGGCCGGGAGGCTCGCCCGACGACGGCATTGTGCAGGGAAAACACCTTGCCGTCATTGACGGCTTCGATCTGCTGCGAGGGCACGTTGACGACGATGTAGCGGCTGCCCAGATCCTTGGAGTATTCCGCAAGGCGCGGCACATTGGCCCTGATGGTGGCGAGGCGCTGGGTGGCCGGCACATTGAGCGCGGCGAGCGTCGGCCCGTCGATCACCCCGGTGACGGCGAGGCCGTGATTGGACTGGAAGCGCTTCAGCGCGTCTTCGGTGGCGCTGGTGAAGAGCTGCGCGAACTCGCCCTCGGTCGCAGCCTTCTGGAGATAGCCCTCGATGTAGAGCCGCTGATTGAGGGCGGCGGCGCCCTTGCCCTTCGAGCCCTTCTTCAGGCGCCCGCGCGGCACTTGCGGCCAGCCGCCGTCGGCGACGATCTTGGCATAGCGGTCGACAAGGGCCTGAATCTGCGCGGGGCTGTCGGCCGTCACGAAGGCCGCCTGGCTGCCGTCATTCAGGATGGCGGTCTGCGTCGTGGCAGCCGTGTTGGATCCTTGCGTATGGCCAGTGCTGGCGCGCGTCTTGTTGGAGGCGGAGAGTTTCTTCGAGAACCACGATCCCTCGGACTCGGCCAGCGCGCCGGACGGGCCCGCGACGCTCAGCGCCAGAGCCAGCATGACCGAAATCGAAACGCACTGGAAAGCCCGTCTCGACCGCGCGAACGCCCAAACCTTCATCACCAACCTCACCTGTCGAAACCGGCGGAGATGCGTCAGCTTTGCCCCGCGCGGCCCTTGTCCCTTAACAGCCCTCGTCCGACTCGTCAAAAGCCGGCCACAATGGCGCCTCCAAGAGCCGTGGAAATACGGCAAGATTGAGATAGTGAGGTGCTGCAAGGGTTCCGCAGCATGCGTTCGGGACCGTGTTGCGGCATTTCCGCCACAGCACGGTCCCGAGCGTCCCGTTTGCAGGGATGAAGGCGGCGCCTTTGGCAATCACAGGCGGTAGAGGATCTGGTCCGTCCAGTAACGCTCGAGGCGCGTCAGAGCCTTGTTGATGCGTTCGAGTTCGTCTGAGTTCAGCCCCACCACCTGCTCAACGGCCAACATCTGCCGGTTGTAGAGCGCATCGATGCGGCTGCGGACGGCCTGCCCCTTGGGCGTGAGCCGGATGCGGACAGAGCGGCGGTCAGTGGCCGAGCGCTCATGATGAACATAGCCGGACTCGACCAGCTTCTTGAGGTTGTAGGATACGTTGGAGCCCTGATAGTGGCCCCGCGTCTTCAATTCGCCCGCCGTCAGTTCGGAGTCGGCGATGTTGTAGAGAAGCAGCGCCTGGACCGGGTTCACCTCGGGTTCGCCGTTGCGCTCGAAATCATCCTTGATGACGTCGAGCAAGCGCCGGTGCAGGCGCTCGATCAGGTTGAGCGCGTCAAGATATTTCGGCTTGACCGGATTGCCACCCGATTCTCCGGCAGGAGGGCGCGAGAGCCCCTTCAGTTCAGCTTGCATGTCAGTCCACCTTGCCCTTGCAACGGGGATGGCTTCTTTGTGGTCCATTCCCCTGTTCGAGCACGAGGCTAGGGCTTCAGGGCTTAAGGCCCACTCAACAGCTTGAGTAAACATATTCTTATAATTTCAGGTATTTGGAGTAACTGGTCCTAACGTTTACAGAGCCTTCCCAAAGCTGCTTAAGAGCCAGTTGAGAGCTTGGGTGAACAAACCCATACCAGCCTGCCCCGATGCTGGACCGGGCCACGGGAGGAAGCCTGAGCAATTTTGCCTTGCAGAACCCGCCAATCCATGTCGAAGACTATCCCATGAACCTGGCCTCGTTCCTCGCAAGCCTGCTCCTTCTCGTCAGCTTCGCCAGTCCGGCGGGCGCAGCGGACAAGCCGCCTGTTCCGCAGCCCAAGCCGGTGCGGCTGCAGGCCACGGCGGAAAAGAGCACGCCGGTCATTCCCATTCCCCGGGTCCGCCCGGATGACGAGACCCGCAAGCCCGAGCCTCCAGTCGCACCGGCCACCCCTGAAACAATTGTACAGGCCGGCTGGCCTGCCGAGGTGGTCGCCGCCGCGCGCGCCGAATGCAGCAAGCTGCTCGCCGGCCTGCCGTTGACCTACACGCCGCTCGATCCGATCGGCGATCAGGGCGGCTGTGGTGCGCCGGCACCCATCCTGATCACCGCGGTGGCAGGTATCGCGGTGACGCCGCCCGCCACCCAGACCTGCGACATGGGTCAGGCCCTCGCCCGCTGGATCGACGAGAGCGTCACGTCCGCAGCCCGGGACCTGCTGCAGACGGAGATCACCGTCATCCATACCGCGACCTCCTATTATTGCCGCCGCCGCAACAACAGCACGACCGGCAAGATGTCGGAACACAGCAAGGCCAATGGCCTTGACCTCTCGGGCTTCTCCTTTGCGCAACAGGGCCGCGTTGCGGTCGATGGCACATGGGGCCTTGCCGAAGCCGCAGGCCAGCCGGGCGGCGGCGGGAACTTCCTCGACACCATCCGCAAGAGCGCCTGCACCTATTTCACGACCGTGCTGGGGCCGGGCTCGGACCCCTATCACGGTGATCACTTCCATATCGACGTGCTGCGCCGGAAGAACGACTATCGGATCTGCCAGTGAGGCCTGAGGCCATCCCGTTGCAGCACGGCCCCAAGTCTTGTTAAGACACCGGCATGACGCACACACCCGCCTCTGCCCCCGCCTTTCCCGCCATCCGCATGCGCCGCAACCGGCGTACGCCCTGGTCACGCGCCATGGTGCGCGAAAACACCCTGACGGCGCATGACCTGATCTGGCCCGTCTTCGTCATCGAAGGCCAGAACCGCACCGAAGCCGTCGCCTCCATGCCGGGCGTCACCCGCTATTCGGTGGACCTGATCGTGGACAAGGTGAAGGAAGCGGCCGATCTCGGCATTCCCGCCGTCGCACTCTTCCCCAACACGCCGCGCGAATTGCGCACGGCGGATGCGCGCGAGGCCTTCAATGAGGGCAACCTCGTCTGCCAGGCAGTGCGCGCCATCAAAAAGGCGGTGCCGCACATCGGCATCATGTGCGACGTGGCGCTCGACCCCTATACGAGCCACGGACATGACGGGCTGATGGAGGGCGACGAGATCCTCAACGATGCGACACTCGAGGCGCTGGTGAAGCAGACACTGGTTCAGGCGGCGGCAGGCTGCGACATCATCGCGCCCTCGGACATGATGGACGGCCGCATCGCCCGCATCCGTGCGGCGCTCGAGGGCAACCGGATGAGTCATGTGCAGATCATGGCCTATAGCGCCAAATATGCGAGCGGCTTCTACGGCCCCTTCCGTGATGCGGTGGGCTCTGCCGGGGCGCTCAAGGGCGACAAGCGCACCTATCAGATGGAACCTGCCAATGGCGATGAAGCGCTGCGCGAAGTGGCGCTCGACATCGCCGAGGGTGCCGACATGGTAATGGTCAAGCCCGGCATGCCCTATCTCGACATCGTGCGGCGCGTGAAGGACAGCTTCCATGTGCCAACCTTCGCCTATCAGGTGTCCGGCGAATACGCGATGATCATGGCCGCCTGCAACAATGGCTGGCTGGACCCGCAGAAGGTCATCACCGAATCCCTCATGTGCTTCAAGCGCGCCGGCGCAGATGGCGTGCTGACCTATTTCGCGGTCGAGGTGGCGAAGGGGCTGAAGGGCTAAGGGGCCCTCATCCGCCGTCCGGGCACCTTCTCCCGCCGAAGGTGGGAGAAGCTGTTGCACAGCACTGCATGAGGGTCAGGCTTGAAGGAATCTGCCCCTTACGTCCGGTCGAGGTTCTGCAGCCTTGCGATCAGGCTCGATGTATCCCATCTGCCGCCGCCGATCTTCTGCACTTCCGCGTAGAACTGGTCGACCAGCGCCGTGACGGGAAGCGGTGCGCCGTTGCGGCGGGCTTCGTCGAGGCAGATCCCCAAGTCCTTGCGCATCCAGTCAGCCGCGAAACCGAAATCGAACTTGCCGGCGATCATGGTCTTGTGACGGTTCTCCATCTGCCATGAGCCTGCGGCCCCCTTGGAGATGACCTCGACCACCGCCTCCATATCGAGACCAGCCTTCATGCCGAAGTTCACAGCCTCCGCGAGGCCCTGCACGAGGCCCGCAATAGCGATCTGGTTCACCATCTTGGCGAGCTGGCCTGACCCCGAAGGCCCCAGCAATTTGCACATGCGGGCGAAATGCGCGATCAGCGGTTCGGCCTTTGCGTAATCCTCCGGGTCACCCCCGCACATGACGGTGAGCACGCCATTCTCCGCCCCGGCCTGCCCGCCCGACACCGGCGCATCGACGAAGCCGCAGCCCTTCGACCGGGCGATGGCATGAAGCTCGCGCGCCACATTGGCCGAGGCCGTGGTGTGGTCGATGAAGACCGCGCCTCTCTTCATGGTGCTGAAGCAGCCTTCGGGACCGATGGTCACCTGGCGGAGGTCATCGTCATTGCCGACACAGGCAAAAACGAAATCCGCATCCTTGGCGGCCTCGGCCGGGGTTCGGGCAGTCGGGCCCTTGAAGCTGCCGGACCACTTCTCAGCCTTGGCGGCGGTGCGATTATAGACGGTGACATCGAGCTTGCCCCGGCTGACGAGATGACCCGCCATCGGATAACCCATCACACCCAGGCCGATCCACGCCACACGCATTGCACGCTTCCTTTCAATGAGGCTTCCCTCCTAGGCCATGACCGGGTTAGAATCAATTCCATGACGCCGCCAATGACATTCCGGAGCAGGACGCCGTGAGCATCGAGCGGCGCAACTTCCCGCAGTTCTTCATCACGGCTCCCTCGCCCTGCCCCTATCTGCCGGGACGGGTGGAGCGGAAGGTGTTCACGCATCTCGTGGGCCATGATGCGCGGAGCCTCAACACGCAACTGAGCCAGGGCGGTTTCCGGCGCAGCCAGAACATCGCCTACCGCCCCGCCTGCGACGGCTGCGCGGCCTGCGTGTCGGTCCGGGTGCCGGTCAATAGTTTCACGCCCAATCGTGGCTTCCGCCGGACGCTGAAGGCCAATGCCGACGTGGAGGCGACACTGGTGAAGGGCGAGGCCCGGCACGAGCACTATTCGCTGTTCCGCAGCTATATCGATTCCCGCCACGCCGATGGCGGCATGGCCGACATGACGGTGCTCGATTTCTCCGCCATGGTGGATGACAATTTCGTCGATAGCCGCCTCGTCGAATACCGGATCCGGGGAGGAGAGCAGGATGGCAGGCTGGTCGCCGCCGTGCTGATCGACATCCTCGGCGACGGCATTTCCATGATCTACAGCTTCTATGACCCGGAGGAGGCGGCGCGCAGCCTCGGCACATTCATGATTCTCGACAACATCACCCGGGTGAAGCGGTTGGGCCTTCCCTATCTCTATCTCGGATACTGGGTGAATGGCTCGCGCAAGATGGACTACAAGTCACGCTTCCTGCCGCAGGAACGGCTGACGCCGGATGGCTGGACATTGCACCGGGGCGATGGGCGCTGATCCCATCGGCATGAATTTAATTGACCTTAAGGTCAATTTAGGCTTGCCTCAAACCTGACTGCAACGTCAGGATTTCCGGTTTGATGCCGCCCACCCTGCAGCCCTCCGCCCGGCAGATCAGGAACGCCTTCCTGATGACTGCAGTGGGCGGCCTTCTATTCACGCTCGACCTGCCGCTCCTCCGCCTGTCCATGGCCGATCAATGGACCATGGTTTTCACCCGCGGGCTGCTGCTCTTCGCGGCCATCAGCGCCCTGTGGCTGGTAGCCAGGGCACAGGGCGACAGCACACCCTTCATCGCGGGAAAAGCCGGCTTCGCAGTGGCCTTGTGCAGCGCCATCGGCAACATCGCCTATATCGGCGCCGTCGCCCATACAAACGCGGCCAATGTGGTCTTCATCATCGCGCTGACACCTGTCATCACCGCCGCCCTCACCTGCCTCGTGTTGCGGGAAAAAGTGCACGGCGGCACCTGGGCCGCCACGCTGGCCGCCTTCGCGGGCGCCGCCATCATTGCCTCCGATGGCATTGAGACCGGTCATTGGGCAGGCGATGGGCTGGCCTTCGTCTCGGCTTTCTGCTCCGCCACGATCTTCACCATCATCCGGGCCACGGGCAAGAAGGTGGCGGCGAGCCTCGGGCTTGGCAGCCTGTCATCCGCACTGGTGGCGTTGCTGTTCTTCACTGTTTCACCCCTCGCCGTTCTTGCCCCCGGCTATCTTGGCATGCCCGCCCTGTTCTGGCTGGCGCTCAACGGTTTGATTGCCATTCCGCTCGCAACGGTTCTGCTGGCGCGCGGGCCACGCACTCTGCCCTCGGCCGATGTCAGCATGTTCTTCATGCTGGAAACCGTGCTGACACCCGTCTGGATATGGCTGCTGTTCGGGGAGACACCCTCGGAACGTGTAATGGCGGGTGGGTCCATTATTGTGGTTGCGCTGCTCGCCCATAGCTGCTGGCGGCTCGCCGCCTCGCTGCGCACACCCTCTGCCCTTGCCAGAAAAATCTGATAAATCAGCCATAAATTGAGTTGACGCTACGTCGTACTTCATACAAAAATAACCATAAGCTGATGGCCGCCTCCTGACATCTGCAGGTGCGGGAGGCGGCGTTGCAGCGGGTGTGAGGTGTTCAGTAACAACAGGGTATCAGTATGTTTGCGTTGAATGTCGGGTTACAGGGCGTGCAGCCCCTCGGTGCGGAGACGGGCCTTGCCGATCCGCTCAAGACCGTCGCGGCGATCTCGGGCTTGATCGAGGCCGGACACCGGCAAGGCCTGTCTTTCCGCCTCTCCTCGGACTTCGGCGAGCTGGTGCGGTTGCGGCGTGAATTGCGCAACAGCGATATCTCGCCGATGTTCGACCCGCAGGCCGGCCGCAGCCTTTCCGAACGCGGCTTCTGGATGTCGGTGGCCGACCGCGACGGCAAAACCGTGGGGCTGCAGGCCTTCCGCCTCGACGATGCGGACCCCAACCTGGCCGAATGGGTGCTGGGCTGGATGATGGGGCTCTACGCCCGCCGCCGAGAAATGATCGTGCCGCGCGCCGTGATGCCGCCGGAACATTCGCTCTCGCATCTGATCCGTGGGCGGATTGTCTATCACGGGGAATTGTGGGTGGACAAACATGCCAAGGGCTGTTTCCCCCTCTTCCCGAAAATCGGCATGATGCTGGCAATGGTGAAGTGGCAGCCGGAAGCGATCTGGGCGCTGACCGGCCAATCCATGGCGACGCGCGGCCACATGGTGCGCATGGGATATGGCCACCTCGAACAGGGCTTCCTCACCTGGGAGGCCGAACCCGACGGCGCCGAACAGGTCGAATGGATCGGCGTGGCGTTGCGCCGCCATCTCGAGTTCTCGATCGCCGAGATGTCGGCTACAGAGGCAAAATGTCAACTTTCGCCAGTTGCGTGACAACCCGCACAGCCCGCCTGTGGCGGCCCTGCCGAAGCGGCAGCACCACGCGCTGGTACGGCACCCACACCACCTCGCCCCGGGCAGACGCCATCGCGGCATAGACGTGGTCATGATGTGGCTCGCCGCTGCGCGTCACCTCCGGATAGGCGCGGCTCACGGCGTGATCATAGGAATGGCCGATCAGGCAGGGATAGGACACCGGGTTGAGGCCCCAGAGCTGCGCGATGGTCGATTGCGCCCCAAGCCGTGCCACGCGGTATTTCTGCGATGAGGGGTCGAAGGTGCAGTCGATGGAGAAATCCTCCTCGATGGCGTTGTCACGCAGCGCCTTGCGCAGCAGTGCAGGCACGTCGCGCCGGCCGTCCCCGGCTTTCTGGATGTAAACCGACTGCGACAGGTGAACATCGCTCTTGTGGATGAGCTGGTCGATGCGGCTGGCAGCGCTTGCGGCATCGGCATGGCGCTCATTGAACCAGCCGGCGGAATAATACTGGAGC
>JBIIGF010000046.1:0-8330 GCA_044236665.1 Aestuariivirga sp.
CTCCGCTATGCGGCGGAGCAGGTTGAGGCGGCGGGCGGAACCACCCGGCTCGTCAACATCTCGACAACGCCGAGTCTGGCCCGGGCCGATGTGACGCCCGCCATGGTGGCGCGGCACCATCCCAAGGGACCGGATGCCGTTCTGGGCCAATGCGATCGGGGGCAGGCCGTGGCAGCCATGGCGGATGCACTCACGTACTTCCTGCTGGCGCAAACGGACATCGGTGCGGTGCTGGGCCTCGGTGGCGGCGGCAACACCGCCATGGTGACGGCGGCGATGCGCGCCCTTCCCATCGGGGTGCCGAAGCTGATGGTCTCAACCATGGCGGCGGGCGATGTGGCACCCTATGTCGGCCCCACCGACATCATGATGATGCATGCGGTGGCGGATATCGCAGGGCTCAACGCCATCACCCGCACAGTCATCGGCAATGCCGCGCACGCGGCCGCCGGCATGGCGCTGACGGCCACGCCGCCTGCGGAGGGTGACCGGCGCCCGGTGGGCCTCACCATGTTCGGTGTCACCACGCCTTGCATCACCCAGATTCGCCAGTTGATCGAGAGCGATTGCGAGTGCTTCGTCTTTCACGCCACCGGCATGGGCGGCCGGTGCTTCGAGAAGCTCATCGACTCCGGCCTGATCAGCGCCGCGCTCGATATCACCACAACCGAAGTGGCAGACCATCTGTCTGGCGGCGTGCTGGCCTGCACGGAAGACCGCTTCGGCGCGGTGATCCGCAGCCGCATTCCCTGGGTGGGATCGGTGGGAGCCTGTGACATGGTGAATTTCGGCGGGCGTGAAATGGTGCCGGCAGGCTTCACCGCCCGCAACCTCCATGTCCACAACCCGCAGGTGACGCTGATGCGGACCACGGCCGAGGAGAACGCCCGGATCGGCCGCTGGATCACTGAGCGCGTGAACCGCATGGAAGGTCCGGTGCGTTTCCTCTTGCCGCTGCGAGGCGTCTCCGCCATCGACGCGCCGGGCAAGCCGTTCCACGACCCGGAGGCGGATGCAGCCTTGTTCGCGGCGATCCGCGAGACATGGAAGCCCGCACCCAACCGCCACCTTGTCGAGATCGACGCCCACATCAATGACCCCGCCTTCGCCGAGGCCGCCGTTGTAGCCTTCCGCGCGATCACCAAAGGAGCCTGACCATGGCCCGCGCCTATGCCTCCATCATCCTGAAAGCCCCTGTCGAGACCGTGTGGTCCATCGTGCGGGACTTCAACGGTCTTCCCAACTGGGCGGTAGCTGTCGCCTCCTCGAAGATCGAGAAGGGGCTCGACGCCGACGTGGTTGGCTGCGTGCGCTCCTTCCACCTCGCCAATGGCACCCACGTGCGCGAACGCCTCCTCATGCTGGACGATGCGCGCCACTGCTTGAGCTATAACTTCGAGACGCCCGCCTTCCCCGTGAAGAACTACCTCGCAACGCTGAGGCTTTATCCCGTCACCCATACCGACCAGACCTTCGCCGAATGGGAAGCCACCTTCGATGAGGCACCGGATGATGAGGGCAAATACCAGAGGATCGTCTCCGAGGAGGTCTTCGCAGCAAATTTCCGCAACCTTGCCAAGCTGCTGGCCAAGAACAAGCCCGCCAAGCCAGCGGGTGCGGAACGCTGGAAGGGCTTCGCGCCCAACAAGGTGTGGACCTCCCGCGTCATCAAGGCGCCGGTGGCGGATGTATGGAAGATCATGCGCGATTTCGCCGGCATGGGCGGCTGGCATGACGAGATCACCAAGATGCACATGCTGAAGCGCCAGCGCGCCGACAAGGTGGGCGGCATCCGCGATTTCTATTTCGGCGACGGCCACATCAACGAGGAACTGCTGCACCTCGATGACCTGACCCGCAGCTTCTCCTACCGCATCACCAAATCTGACATTCCGTGGATGAATTATGTGTCCGGCCCGCGCCTGTGGCCGGTGACCGCCGACAACACGACGTTCGGCGTATGGACCGGGGACTGGGTGGCAAGCCCGCAGGACGATGCCGTGCTGATCCCGCGCACCGAAGCCAATGTCTATCAGCGTGCCTTCGCCACGCTGGAGCGGAATTTCTTCGCCGGGAAGCGCTAGGACAATAGAGGAGAAGGAGGAACGACATGGCAGAGTGGACGAAGCGGTTTGACGTGGCAGGACGGCGCATTCTGGTGACCGGCGCCACCAAGGGCATCGGCCTTGAAACCTGCAAGGTGCTGGCCGATGCAGGGGCCGACATTGCCGCCGTAGGCCGGGATGCGGCGGGGCTGCGGGAGGTGCAGGCCGCCGTCGAAAGGCTGGGCCGCCGCTGCGTTACGATTTCCGCAGACATGGCCGCGCCGGATGGGCCCGACAAGGCAGCACGCGAGGCGCTCTCGGCCTTCGGCACCATCGACGTTCTCGTCAACAATGCAGGGATCGCCTTGATCGATCCGCTGCTCGAGGCAAAGGTCGAAGATTGGGATGCCACCATGGCGGTCAATCTCCGTGCGCCCTTCCTGCTGGCGCGGGCGCTGGTTCCCGGCATGATTGCCCAGAAGCGCGGCAAGATCATCAATGTCTCTTCACAGGCGGGCGTCGTCGGCCTTGATGGCCATGGTGCTTATTGCGCCTCCAAGGGTGGCCTCAACATGCTGACAAAGGTGATGACGGTCGAATGGGCAAAGCACAACATCCAGATCAATACCGTCTGCCCGACCGTGATCCTGACACCCATGGGTGAACTGGTCTGGGGCCAACCCGAAAAGGGCGACCCCATGAAAGCCAAGATTCCGGGCGGGCGTTTCGGTGTACCGCGGGAGGTGGCAGATTCGATCCTGTTCCTTGCCTCCTCGGCCTCCGACATGATCTGCGGCCACGACCTGCTCATCGACGGCGGTTATACCGCCATCTGAACCACGCGAAGGGGCGCGCAACCGGCGCGCCCTCTTGCCCTCAGTGCTTGATCTTCCAGTCCTTCATCCGCTGCATCGTATCGGCAAAGGATGTGATTCCTGCATCGGACCCAAGTCCGGTGGCCACCAGACCGGCGGAGGCCTGCGCGAAGCGGAGCGCTGTCTCCTGATCCATCCTGTGGTGCAGCGCCGTGATGAAACCCGCATCGAAGGCATCGCCGCAGCCCGTGGTATCGACCACCGTGATGTCAAAGGCGGGAGACTTTATCCGTGTGCCGTCGCGGTGGGCATAATACGCACCCTCCCCGCCCAGCGTGAACACGCAGCACTGCGCTCCGCGGTCGAGATAGAATGATGCACACTCCTCAGGGCTCGACTGCCCCGACATGTCGCGTGCCTCTTCGATCGAGGGCATGAAATAGTCGATATAGGGCAGCAGCGGCTCCACGATGCCGATGGTCTCGGCACTCGCCGCGATCAGGTCGAAGGTGACCGTACGGCCGCGCCGCTTCGCCTCTTTCAGCAGCGTGACCGACGCCGGGCCGTCGAGCTTTCTCAGAAGCCCGGTGCCGCCAAGGTGGATGATCGGCGCATCGAACACCTTGTCATAGGCTTCCGGCGGCACATCGAAGTGATCGGAGGCACCGCGCACATGAAGGGCGGGGCGGTCTCCATTCGGGCGGACATTGAGAATGGTGGCCGAGGTCGGCACACCCTTGATGCGCTGCATGGCGGAGGTGTCGATGCCATGCTTCTGCATGGTCATCAGCACCCAGTCGGCTTTCTCGTCATCGCCCACGGCCCCCACGGCAAGGCTCCTGAGGCCCAGCTTCGCGGTGTCGATCACCGTGCCGCCGGCGGTCCCTGCCACGGTAAGGCGGATCTCCTCGATGAAATCCACATTGCCGCGCTCGGGAATACGGGTGACCGGCCGGCCCAGCACATCGAGGATATAGAGACCGATCACCGACACATCATGCGCCATGTCAGCTCCTGAATTTCTTCATGACCGTGATGGCGACGGCCAGTGCGGCGGCGATCACGGCAATGCCCCACACCAGCGGCTGGCGCCAGAAGGGCGGTGTTGCGAGCTGCGCCTTGCCAGCGATGGTATTGGGATCCGGCGGCTTGAGGAAAAAGGCGCCGTAAAGATGTGCCGCGCCAATCGAAATGAGCACGACGATCAGGAAGATCATCGCCACGACCATGGCCACCGTGACGACGCTGCTGACCCTGACGCCCGGCTGGGCCAGCGGCAGCAGGTTGTTGATGAGGCCCGCGATGACGACGAGCACGCTGCCGATGGCGAACAGCGTGAGGCTGAAGGGCTGGAAGATGAGTACCAGCGCAAAGATGCCGAGCCCGATGATGAAGTATTCAAGCCGCAGCGCCTGGCGGCGGGTCATGCCCTGGTCCTGATTGCTCATGCGCGCACCGCCTTGCCGTCCTCGCCAAAGAAATGGGTCTGCCGCGGATCGGGCTTCAGATGCAGCGCCTCGCCGATCTTCACCCGCTTGTCACGCGGCACCACCACGCGGATATCGCCGCCCGTCATGGTGCGGGCATGGATCAGCGTTTCAGCGCCCATGGGCTCAATCAGTTCGGCCTGCGCGGCGATGGTGTCCGGTGCCTGATGCGAGACCGCCGTGAAGGCGCGCGGCCGGATGCCGATAGTGACCTTGGGAGACGAAAGGCGCGACACGGCGGGATCCGCCATGATCATCAGATCCTGGCCAGCCAGCGAAACGGCCGCCTCGCCATTGCCGAACCCCTTGAGCTCCGCCTCGACGAGGTTCATCTGCGGCGTGCCGATGAAGCTCGCCACGAAGACGTTGGTGGGCTTGGCGAACACCTCATGCGGTGTACCCACCTGCTCGATGACGCCATCCTTCATGATGGCGATGCGGCTGGCCATGGTGAGCGCCTCGAGCTGATCATGCGTCACGATGACGGTTGCCTTGGAGAGGCCGGTGAGCACTTCCTTGATCTGACCGCGCATCGAATGGCGGAGTTCCACGTCAAGGCGGGAGAGCGGCTCGTCGAAGAGGAAGCAGTTGGGATCACGCACGATGGCGCGCGCCACGGCAAGGCGCTGCTTCTCGCCTTCCGAAATCTGGTTCGGCATGCGGTCCAGCACCTCGGTCAGGTGCATGATCTTCGCCACCTTCATGACGCGGGCATCCGCATCGGCCTTGGCCAGATTCTCGTAATGAAGCGGCATGGCGATGTTCTGGCCCACCGTGAGGGCGGGATAGAGCGCATAGAACTGGAACACCATGGCAATGTCGCGCTTCTGCGGCGGCAGGTCGTTCATGCGCTGACCCGCAATGATGACATCGCCCGAGGTGGCAGCTTCGAGGCCGGCGATCATGCGCAGCGTCGTCGTCTTGCCGCAGCCCGAGGGGCCGAGCAGGCATACGACTTCGCCCGCCTCCACCTTGAGGTCCGCGTCGCGCACCGCGGTGAAGGCGCCGAACTGCTTGGTGACTTTCCTGATTTCAATCGTCGACATGTCAGCGCTTCACAGTTCCGAAGGTCACCCCGCGCAGCAGATGGTTCTGCAGGAAGAAGGTGACGAGGAAGACGGGGATGAGGAACAAGGTTTCGATCGCGGCAAGCAGCGTCCAGTCGGTGCCGCGTCCGCCGGAGGAAACGGCCTGGTTCATGGCCACCGGCACGGTGCGCGTGTCAGGCCCCGAGAGCAGCAGCGCGAAGAGGAACTCGTTCCAGGTGAGGATGAGGCCGAAGACGAAGGTGGCGGCGAGCCCGGCGACCACCTGCGGCAGGACGATCTTGAAGAACACCTTGGTGTCAGAGGAGCCATCGATGCGCGCTGCATCCTCGACATCAAGCGAAAGCTCGTCGAAGAAGCTCTTCATCATCCAGATCGTGAAGGCCAGGTTGAAGGCGGTGTAGAGCAGGATGATGCCGGTGTAGGACCCAGACAGGCCCACGACGCGGAACATCAGGATGACCGGAATGATGACCACGATGGCGGGCAGCATGCGCGTCGTCAGGATGATGAAGAGATAGGTATCGTTGCCCTTCAGGGGATAGCGCGAGAAGCCGAAGGCGGCGAGCGTGCCGATCACCAGCGCCAGAAGCACGGAGCTTGAGGCGATCACGATGGAATTGAAGAAGTAGCGGTCGAATCCCGTGGCCTCCGGCGCGCCGCCCGTCGTCATCGAGCGCTGGAACACCGACCCGAAGTTCTCAAGCGTCGGCGTGAAGACGAATTGCTCCGGAATGAGGCCGAACAAGGACGTGGGCGAAAGTGTCGGCGGCACGGAGAGCGCACCAGCCTGTGGCTTCAGCGCGGTGAAGATGATGAACAGCACCGGCAGGAAGTAGATGAAGGACACGATGGCCGCTCCGAGAGTGCGGCCCCAGCCCGCCTCCCCGACACCACTGGCCTTGCGGAGGCCAAGCGACTCCCAGATGGATGTATGTCCAGCCATGGCTCAGGCTCCCTCGGAACGGCGATTGGCGAGATAGAGATAGAGGTTGGTCAGCACGATCACCATGAACAGCATCAGGTAGGAGATGGCCGCACCCTCGGAGGTCTTGTTCTGTTCATTGGCGAGGCGGATCAAGTGGTAGGAGATGGTCATGGTGTCATGGCCGCCCTTGGTGAGCAGGATGACAAGATCGGCGAGCTTGAAAGCTTCGATGGTGCGGAACAGCAGCGCCAGCATGAGCAGGCCGCGGATATAGGGGAAGGTGATGGTCCAGAACTGCCGCCACTTGGAAACACGGTCAATGGCGGCGGCCTCGTAGAGGTATTTGGGCACGGAGACGAGGCCTGCGAGGACCAGCAGCATGACGAAGGGCGACCACATCCAGGCATCGGCGAAAACGATGCCCGCCACCGCGCCGACTTTCGTATCCATCAGGATGAACTGGCCACCGACAATCTCGTCGATCACATAGCTGAGAAGGCCGAAGGTCGGGTCATAGTAGTAAGTGAAGAACACGCCGGATGCCACGACCGAAAGCATCATGGGCGTGAGCACCAGGATAAGAAGATATTTGCGCAGCGGAAACTGCTTGGCGAACAGCATGGCCAGCAGGAAGCCCACGATCATCTGCGCGGCAACCGTCAGCACCACGAACATCGCGGTATTGACCAGTGCGGCCCAGTTGGCGGGCGCGGCGATGTCGTTGGTCAGCACCCTTACATAATTGGCGAGGCCGACGAAGCGGATCGACTGCTGGTTGGACTGGTAGGCGAAGAAGGAGAGGCCCAGCGACCACAACAGCGGAAAGATATTCATCACGAAGAGGACAGCGATGGCCGGTGCCACCAGAAGGCCGCCATAGTATTTGCGCCGGTAGGCGTTGACCACGAAAGCAGCGGCAATCATGGCCGCCATGGCCCCCACCACCCAGAAGGCCGCCGTGGCCGGCAGGAGGGCGGCTGCGAGTATCGATATGGTCACGCCGATGAGAAGGGCAAGCCTCCAGTTGTCCGGCGCAAGGCGCAGAAAGCTTGGCGGCGGATTGGTCACGGCTGCGGGTGAACTCATCGGCTGACATCCGGAAAGAAGGATCAGGGAGAGGCGCGGGAGAAGGCATTTCCCCCGCGCCCTTCGGTGAGGCGTGTTACTGGATGAGGCCCGCGCTCGTCAGCAGGTCCTGCTGGAACTTGGCGATGTTATCCAGCGTGGTCTTGGCGTCCTGCTTGCCGGTGATGGCAAGGTCGAACTGGTCCTGCTGCTGTGTCAGGAGTTCGAAGAACTGCGGCACGTGCCAGACGTCCTTCTGCCAGTCGAGCTGCGAAGCCCAGGCCCGGTTCCACGGACGGTAGGTCACATACTTCGGATCTTCATAGACGGACTTCACAGCCGACTGGCCGCCGGAGGCCGCGAACTGGTGCTGGATGTCGTCAGACAGCCACCACTTCACGAATTCGACAGCTTCCGCGGTCTGTTCCGGCGTGGTCCAGGTGGTGAGCACGAAGGGCTGGCCACCGATGTTGGACCAGCGGATCATCTTGCCGTCGGCGCCCATGGTGCCGGGCATCTGGCCAAACACCAGCTTGTCCGAAACCTTCGACGACTTGGGATCAAGCGAAGCTTCGCCAAGGCCGATCCAGTTGATGTTCATCGCGACCTTGCCTTCGCGGAACAGCTCATCCGACTTGAAGATGTCCATGGTGCCGGTCTTGGCGACGGGCGGCATGTACTCAAGCATGCTGAGATACTTCTCGAGGGCGGCGACAGCCTCGGGCGAGTTCACGACGCCTTCGGCCTGGCCGGTCGGTGCCTTGGTTTCATCCCAGATGTTGCCACCCATCTGCCAGATGAAGCCGTTGATCTGCATCGAGGAGAAGTCGTAGCCCTTGCCGGCCTGGAAGGCGATTCCGTAGAAATCGTCCTCGGCGGGCTGGCCGGCCAGCATCTCGCCCTTCTTGCGGCGGAAGAACTCACCGACGTTCTTGAAATCATCC
>JBIIGF010000047.1:0-8185 GCA_044236665.1 Aestuariivirga sp.
AGATGAGGCAGGTTGTGAGGGGTTACCGGACCAGTCTTGCACTGGCGCTCGTTGGGCTTTTTCCGGCACTGGCCCATGCCGAGGTGATGATCACCCGGGCTGGAATCTCCTACGGGTCTCTGAATGTGGAGGGCACGGCGCCCCCCGGCTCGGAGGTGACATTGGTCGGAAGCGGCGAGGTCCGCTTCGCCAGCCAGACGGACGGAACCTTTGCATTCAATGGACTTTACTGGCGTCCGGATGACTGCGTCGTCCAGATCGACGACACGAACCCCACCACCGACCCGGCCACCGCGATACTCGAAAACTGCGGGCCGCGCGGTGTTCCCGGCACACCGGGTGAGCGAGGCGCGCAAGGCCCCGAAGGCCCGCGTGGCCCGGCAGGGGCGGCCGGAGCAGCGGGTCCCACAGGTCAGCAGGGTCCGGCTGGCCCGCAAGGCCCGGCCGGTGAAACCGGTCCGCGTGGGCTGGCCGGCGCCAAGGGCGATAAGGGCGACCCGGGCGCAGCAGGCCCGCAAGGCCCGGCCGGCCCGGCCGGAGCAGTGGGCCCCACAGGTCAGCAGGGTCCAGCGGGCCCGCAAGGCCCGGCCGGTGAAACCGGTCCGCGCGGACTGGCCGGTGCCAAGGGCGATAAGGGCGACCCGGGCGCAACAGGGCAACAAGGCGTCGCAGGCGCAGCCGGTCCGGCTGGCCCTCAGGGACCGGCGGGGGCGGCTGGCCCGGCCGGACCGCAAGGCCCGGCAGGCCCCGTGGGTACAATGGGGCCGCAAGGCCCAGCAGGTGTAGCTGGTCAGGCGGGCCCACCGGGTGGCCTCGCCATGATGTGGCGGAACGACCGTTTCAGCTCGAACGGCCCGCTGCCCCGCATGACGGGCCCGACAAAGATCACCGCATTCAACGCCTGGGACCTGACGGGAGCGGACCTGATGGAGCCGGGAAGCTTCCTGCTGATGGTCAGCATGAATGTGAAGCAGACCAGTTGTTTCACCGTGCGCTCCGGCCAGAGGCGGCTTTCGGGCACATTCCGTCTCGACGTTCTCGGTCAGACGGCACTGGGGGGCTTGCAGGACCTCGCCCTCGGGACCGAACTGGTGGCCCAGTCGAATCTCGAGACACCGGCGGCCAATGCCACGTCAACCAGCACGAACTTCAATCTCATCGTGCCGGTCAGCAAGCCGGCAGGGCTCAACCCCCGTATCATTGTGCGGCTTCAGGCCAACCCACTGAACCTCCCGCAGTGCAAGTTCGAAGGTGGCGGTCAGGCGATCCTGATCAGGGTGAACAACACGCCCTAACCCCCCACCCCTGATGGATGCAGGAACCGAGGGCCGGACGCTTCAGGCTGCGCTGGCGGCAATCACGCCGCAGAGCTCATCCACGATCTTGTGGACGAGCATTTCGTCGTCACCCTCCGCCATCACACGGATCACCGGTTCGGTGCCCGAGGGGCGGATGACAAGACGGCCGGAATTGCCAAGCCGGGATTCGGCATCGGCGATCATCTGGCGCACATGGTTGTCCTGCAAGGGTGCACCCGCCTTGAACTTCACGTTCTTCAGCACCTGCGGCAACGGCGTGAACAGGTTGCACACTTCGCTCACCGGCTTTTCCATGCGCTTCACCTCCGCCAGCACCTGAAGTGCCGCCAGCAGGCCGTCGCCCGTTGTCGAGAAATCGGAGAGCACGATATGGCCGGATTGCTCGCCACCCACATTATGGCCATGGGCACGCATGTGTTCCACCACATAGCGGTCGCCCACCTTGGTGCGCGCCAGCGTCAGCTTCTGTTCCGCGAGGAAGCGCTCGAGCCCGAGATTGGACATGACGGTGGCCACCAGCCCGCCGCCGCGCAACTCACCGCGCCGCGCCCAGGACGAGGCGATCAGCGCCATCAGCTGGTCGCCATCCACCACCCGGCCCTGGTCGTCCGCAATGATGACGCGGTCCGCATCGCCATCGAGCGCGATGCCGATGTCGGCGCGCAGTTCGCGCACCTTCTGGCACATGGTCTCGGGATGGGTGGAGCCGCAATTGTCGTTGATGTTGGTGCCGTTGGGCTCATGTCCGATCTGGATCACTTCGGCGCCAAGCTCCCACAAGGCCGTGGGCGCAACCTTGTAGGCCGCGCCATTGGCCGTATCGATGACGATGCGCAACCCATCGAGCGACATGTCCTTCGGGAAGGTGCGCTTGGCGAATTCGATATAGCGCGCCTGCGCATCCTCGATCCGCTTTGCACGGCCGATGGTGTCGGGGCCCGCCGGAGTCATCAGCGAGGGATCGTCCAGCATCGCCTCGATCTGAAGCTCCTCCCCGTCTGACAGCTTGAAGCCATCGGGGCCGAATATCTTGATGCCATTGTCCGCATACGGATTATGCGAGGCAGAGATCATGATGCCGAGGTCGGCGCGCATCGAGCGGGTGAGCATCGAAACGGCCGGCGTCGGCACCGGACCGAACAGGAACACATCCATGCCGGAGGAGAGCAGACCCGCCGTCAGCGCATTCTCGATCATGTAGCCGGAAAGCCGCGTATCCTTGCCGATCACCACGCGGTGGCGGTGGTTTCCACGGCGGTAGAGATTGCCCGCCGCCATGCCGATCTTCAGCACCATGTCGGCCGTCATGGCACCTGCATTGGCGCGCCCGCGCACGCCGTCGGTTCCGAAATACTTGCGAGCCATACGCCCTATTCCCCTGACTAGAGACCGCTACGGTCCGGGTCTGCGGCGGCGCCCGCGACGGCAAGCGCCTCAACCGTTCCCTTTACATCATGAACGCGAAGAATGTGCGCTCCGTTAAGCGCCGACCATACCGCCCCGCCGACAGAGCCGTGAACGCGCTGGCCCGCAACCTTCTCGCCCGTCAATGCGCCGATGAAGCCCTTGCGCGACAGGCCCATCAGCAGCGGAACGCCCAGCCCATGATAGAGGGCAAACTGGCGCAGCACGTCCAGATTGTGGCGGAAGCTCTTGCCGAAGCCGATGCCGGGGTCTGCGATGATGCGCTCGCGCGCGATGCCGGCAGACACGCAAGCCTCCACGCGGTCCTCCAGCCAGTCATAGACATCAAGCGCCACGTCCTGATACTGCGGGCTGAGTTGCATGGTCTTGGGGTCGCCCTGGGCATGCATGATGATGACGGGGCATTCGGCTTCCGCCATGGCGCGCAGCGCATCCGGCTCATAGGTCAGGGCTGCCACATCATTGACGATGCTGGCACCGGCCTTCAGGGCCTCGCGCATCACCGCACCCTTGCGCGTGTCGACAGACACCTTGCAACCCTCGGCCGCCAGGCCTTCGATTACCGGGATCACGCGGTTCAGTTCCTCCTCAAGCGGCACGCCCTCGGAGCCGGGCCTTGTCGATTCCCCGCCGACATCGAGGATGTCCGCCCCCTCGCGGGCCAGTTGCAGGCCATGCGCAATGGCGCGTTCGGTTTCCGCATTGCGGCCGCCGTCCGAGAAGCTGTCGGGCGTCACATTCACGATGCCCATGATGAGCGGACGGGCAGGATCGAGGAAGCCGGGCAGCACGGTCTGGCGCTGCAGCCGCCCCACCTCGAAGCGGCGCATTACCTCTGCCCCGTTCCGCTCGCTGACCTCGAGCAGCGTATAGGCGATGTCAGAAAGGCCGCCGAGCGATGCTCCGCGGCCTTCTGCGATGACGGCCCTCGCGTCAGGCCCGTAAACGAGCCCGGCAGGCCGGTAGTAGGTCTTGCTCATCAGGCCTGCGGCTGAGGTTCCATGCCGCCGGCACCCCCGGCCTTGGGCTGCCCTGTGGATGGCACCGAGGATGACGACCGGCCCTTGCGGCCACCATCATCATCGCGCTTGGGCGGCGTACCGGCCAGCAGGTCCTTGATCTCCTCGCCCGAGAGGGTCTCGTATTCGAGGAGGCCTTCGGCCAGCTTGACCAATTCATCGTGCTTCTCGGTCAGGATGCGGCGGGCCTCGTTCTGGCCGTCGAGCACCAGCCGCTTCACCTCCTGATCGATCTTCTGGGAGGTTTCCTCGGAGATGTTCTGGGTACGCGACACGGAGTGGCCGAGGAACACCTCTTCCTGGTTTTCGCCATAGGCAACCGTGCCGAGTTCATCCGAGTAACCCCAGCGCGTGACCATGGCGCGGGCCAGACGGGTGGCCTGCTCGATATCGGACTGAGCACCCGAGGTCACGTTTTCCTTGCCGAAGGTGAGCTCTTCCGCGATACGGCCGCCCATCATGATGGCCAGGCGCGAGGTCATCTGCTTGTAGCTCATCGACAGGCGGTCACCCTCGGGAAGCTGCATCACCATACCCAGCGCACGGCCGCGCGGAATGATGGTGGCCTTGTGCACGGGGTCCGCCTTGGGAACACTCATGGCCACCAGCGCATGGCCCGCCTCGTGATAGGCGGTCAGGCGCTTCTCGTCTTCCGACATGGCCATGGAGCGGCGTTCGGCGCCCATCATCACCTTGTCCTTGGCCTCTTCGAACTCGGACTGGGTGACGATGCGCTTGTTGCGGCGTGCCGCGAGAAGTGCCGCCTCGTTCACGAGGTTGGAGAGATCAGCACCCGAGAAGCCCGGCGTGCCGCGCGCGATAGTCTTGGCGTCCACATCAGGCGCCAGCGGCACGTTGCGCATATGCACCTTGAGGATCTTCTCGCGGCCCTGCACATCCGGGTTCGGCACGACGATCTGCCGGTCGAAGCGGCCGGGGCGCAGCAATGCAGGGTCGAGCACGTCCGGCCGGTTGGTGGCGGCGATCAGGATCACGCCTTCATTGGCCTCGAATCCGTCCATCTCGACGAGCAACTGGTTCAGTGTCTGCTCACGCTCGTCGTTGCCACCGCCAAGGCCTGCGCCGCGATGACGGCCGACGGCGTCGATTTCATCGATGAAGATGATGCAGGGCGCGTTCTTCTTGGCCTGCTCGAACATGTCGCGCACACGAGACGCGCCGACACCGACGAACATTTCCACGAAGTCCGAACCTGAGATGGTGAAGAACGGCACATTCGCCTCGCCCGCGATGGCGCGCGCCAGCAGCGTCTTGCCGGTGCCGGGCGGGCCGACCAGCAACGCGCCCTTCGGAATCTTTCCGCCGAGGCGCTGGAACTTGTGCGGGTCCTTGAGGAAGTCGACGATCTCGACGAGGTCGTCCTTGGCTTCCTCGACGCCGGCCACGTCATCGAAGGTCACGCGGCCATGGCGCTCGGTCAGCAGCTTGGCCTTGGACTTGCCGAAGCCCATCGCCTTGCCGGACCCCGACTGCATCTGCCGGATGAAGAACACCCACACGCCGATCAGCAGCAGCATCGGCAGCCAGTAGACCAGCGCATTGGTGAGGAGCGAGTCACCCTGCGCCTGACGGAAGGTGATCTGCACGTTCTTGTCGCGCAGTTCCTTCAGCTGGTCCTCGAAATACATGAGGGGGCCGGTGGTCTGGACGCTTGCGCCATCGGTCATCTTGCCGGAGATGCTCTCGCCCGAAATGGTGATGGACTGGATGGCGCCGGCATTCGCCTTGTCCATGAACTCAGTATAGCTGAGCTCCGAACTGGGCGTGCGGCTGACCTGCCCCTGGAACAGGCTGAACAATGCGAACAGCAGCAGCGCGATGACGATCCAGACGGCGAAATTGCGGAATTGGTTCACGTGGTCCCTCGAATCTTGCCGGCAGGCGACGACAGCGAGCCCGGCAGCCCTGTTCCTAGATTGCTGACTAACATAGGGGCGGGCGAAGTTTTTTCCAAGAACGTCAGGCGGGTAAATGTCATTTTTGAGTGCCGGAAAGGCGCAGGAACCGGATTTCCACCGGACCGGCCGCCCCGGGTGGTTGTTCCACGAAGGGCAACGCGCTGCGCGCGAAGACCGGAACATCCGCCGCAGCGCCAACCGGCCGGTCCCCTGCCGGGGTGATGCGGCTGCCCGGCGTGGCACGGACCCGGAAGCGGTTATCCCACAGGATTTCGCCGCACTGGGGCAGCCGCACAGGGTGCGGCGCGATGCGGGCCGTCTCCCGCGTGACCCAGAAACCGGACCTGCGGCGGCCGATGAGTGCGCCGCCCAGGGTGCAGCGGATTGGTCCGCCATCCTGACCGGCCCACTGGACAAGACGCCGCAGCTCCGCTGGCTCCGGTCTGAACTGCCCGCCGCCATAGTGGCGGACGATGCGGGCCAGAAGCCGCTCCCGTAAGGCTGGCGGCAGGGCAAGGAAGGGGCCAGAGGGCACATGGCAGAGCCCAGCCTCCTCCTCCCGGAGCCACATCGCAAGCCATCGGGTGGATGCCTGGTCGAGCAGAGCCGCGGTGCGCGCCGCGGCCTCGGCCAGCGCGGCAAGACGCTCCGCCGTCACACCTTCAGCGCCGAACCCCGCCAGCGCCTGCCGGACGCGCACCCGCTCGAAGCGGCGGTCATCATTGCTTGGGTCCTCGATCCAATCCTGCCCGAGCCCTGCCAGATAGGCCCGCAGCGACTGGCGCCGGGCCTTGAGCAGCGGGCGCCATAACGGCAATCCGTCCCACGATCCGCGGGCCGCCACGCCCGCCAGGCTGTCCGGGCTCAGGGTGCGGGCAAGGCGCATCAGAACGGTTTCGGCCTGATCGTCCAGCGTATGGGCGGTCAGCAGCATGGCCGCCTGATTGGCCCGGCACCAGCCTGCCATCAGGCTGTAGCGCGCATCACGGGCCTTTGCCTGAAGGCCGCTTGAAGGCTGTGGCGCGGCAGACCAGGTGAGGGTGTGATGGACAAGGCCGGTTGCCCCGGCCCATTGGCTGACCTTGCGCGCCTCGGCAGCGGCTTCCGGACGCAGGCCGTGATCAACCGTCAGAACGGAGAGGCGCAGGGCCGGGTGGCTGTGGCCGGCCCATTGCGCAGCCAGGCGCATGAGAGCCATCGAATCAGACCCACCCGACACGGCAAGCGCCACGTGGCGCTCCGCCGCGAGCCGCGAGAAATCGGCAAGCGCCTCAGGCGCCGCAGCCGGCACGCTTGGCTTCGGCCTGGGCGCGCTTGCGGGCATCCACGGCCTTCGGATATTCCGCGCTGACGGCAGAATAGGCGGCGCAGGCCTGCTCGGACTGGCCGAGCCGGTTGAGCGAGATGCCAAGCTTCAGCAAGCTGTCGGGGGCACGGCGGCTCTTGGGATATTTCTTGTAGCCCTGCAGGAAGTTGGCCGCGGCGCGCTTGAAATCACCCTGGGCATAATAGGTTTCACCCAGCCAGTACTGGGCACTTCCGGCCAGGCTGTGATCGGGATATTTCTGCAGGAAGTTGGAGAAACCGGCCTCGGCCTCACCGAACTGGCGGCGCAGCAGGCTCTCGTTGGAGCGCTCGTAAAGCGATTCCGGCGATTCAAGCTGGGCTTCGGGCGCCAGCGCAACGGTCTCGATCGACTCGCCACCGGAAACAACCACATCGCCCGGCTCCTGCTGGGAGGGCGGCACCAGAACCTGCCCCTGGAAACCGCCGTCATTAGGTTGGGCGGAGGCGCTGTCCATTGATCCCAGCACCTTCACGGTCGGAACGGCGGCGGAGAGGTCGCCTTCAAGGGCGGAAGGTTCGGAAGGCGGCAGCGGCAGGGCGGCAATCGGCTGCTGGGTGATGACCTCGATGTCATTGCTGTCCGGGATCGGAGTTCCGGCCGAGGCGGCGGCAAGGCGCTTCTGCTGGCTGGGCTGCGGCTGCTCGGCCGTGGCGCGGACGGTCGGCGTGATCTGTTCAACCGCCCCGCTCTGTTGCTGCACGGCCGTGCTTCCGGCCTGCGTCTGAAGCTGCTTCACCTCGAAGGCCAGCTGTTCGACCTGGCCGGTCAACTGGCGGACCTGCTCCTCCAATTGCTGCATGCGCACCGCTGTTTCGGCGGCACTCTGGGCGAGAGCGGGCGTAACGAGCAAGGCCCCGATCAGGGCAGAAGCGGCAACGGAAGACTTGAGGTTTCTCAGCATGATCAACACCAGACAGCCCTCGAGGGGGCGGATTGCTCTTTTTTCCGCCCCGGGAGTTGAACCGCAATCGCGGTAAAATTGAGGCTGGCCTTGCAACAATCCGCACTACCGCCGGCTGGTGGCGTTACTTGGCGCCGCCGGTGATGACGGTGACGGCGCGGCGGTTCTGCGACCAGCACTGCTCGGCGTCACACAGCGCCGCCGGGCGCTCCTTGCCATAGGCGATTGAGGAGATACGGCTGGCCTTCACGCCC
>JBIIGF010000048.1:0-8110 GCA_044236665.1 Aestuariivirga sp.
CACGGGCGCGTCTGGCAGTGCGGGAACGTCGAATTCTGGCGCTTCGGGTGCAGCGGGCCTGTCCGGCAGCACGGGCACGTCGGGGCGTGCTGGCACGCCGGGATCATCCGGCACGGCGGGCAGCGCTGGCACGACCGGCGGCTCGACGGGTGGCGCAGGTTCTGCCGGCACCTCCGGATCTGCCGGTAGCGCGGGCTCGGCAGGTTCGACCGGCAGCAGAGGCGTGACCGGCGCGACCGGCAGTGTTGGTTCTTCCGGTTCGACAGGTGCAACGGGTACAGGTCCCTCGGGTGCTACGGCTGGCACGGGCGGCGCAGGCGGCACGGGCGGCGCAGGCGGCACCGGCGGCACGGGCGGCACGGGCGGCACGGGCGGCACGGGCGGATCCGGTGGCGCGGGTGGTACTGGTGGCGCGGGTGGTGCTGGTGGCACGGGCGGTACCGGTGTGGCCGGTGGTGCCGGTGGTACGGGCGGCCTTGGCGGAACGGGTAGTCTCGGCGGTCCCGGCGGTACCGGTGGCCTTGGTGGTGCGGGCGGCGCAGGCGGCACGGCAGGTGCTGGCGGCACGGGCGGCACGGGCGGCGCAGGCGGCACGGGCGGCACGGGCGGCACGGGCGGTGCAGGCGGCACAGGTGGCGCGGGCGGTGCCGGTGGCACAATCGGCGGTACGGGCGGTCTTGGCGGCTCGGGCGGTGCGGGTGGCTCCGGTGGCGTCGGCGGGTCCGGCGGCTCAGGCGGCATTGGCGGCTCGGGTGGCTCCGGTGGCGTTGGCGGATCCGGCGGTTCCGGCGGCATTGGTGGTTCGGGTGGTTCTGGCGGCATCGGCGGAATCGGCGGCTCCGGTGGTGCCGGCGGCTCTGGTGGATCGGGTGGCGCTGGTGGCCTGAACATCGCCGGCAATTCCAATGGTGATCTGGGTACGGATGGCAATGGCGGCGCGGGCATCGAGCTCACGGGCGGCACCAACGCCGTGAACAACCATGGCCTGATCCAGGGTGGTGACGGCGTCCGCGCTGGTGCTGGTATCCTGATCACAGGCGGCACCTCGGAAATCGTCAACCTGGGCCAGATCGTGAGCGGCGCAGGGGTTCCCGACAGTGCCTATGGCATCATCAACAATGGTGGTTACCTGCGGTCGCTGACCAACTCACAGGGTGGTTCGACGGCAGCGCTGTCCTACTTTGGCGATCTGCCGGATACCTACGACATCGTCCTGAACTCCGCGACAAGCTACGGCCAGCTGGCCGTCGGCAGCTCCGGCAGCGCTCAGGAGATGACGGTTGGTGTCAGCAGCCTGACCAAGGACTACTCGACGCGGACCTACGCCAACGTGATCACTGGCGTCGCGGCCGAAGACATCACCAATGAGACGGTGGTGTTCAAGGCAGCCAAGGGCGTTCTCGCTGCTGTTGACCACAGCAGCTGGCGCGATCCGGATGCGCCTGACACGAGCTGGGATCTGAGGCTCTGGAACTACGGGGCTGATGTTGCGGCACCGCTGCAGTTCCTGCTCGACCAGAACAACATCCTGATGCGCTACGCGCTGATGACCTATGATTGCAACCTGTTCGATGAAAACGGGATCTGCGTGGGCGGCAATGTCCGCTACGCAAACTTCGGCTCCGCCTATGGCGTGTCCGGAGACTCCTCGGAACTGGGTGGCGTGATCATGGGTGCCAAGCGCCTGGGCGATAAGGTGCGGGTTGGTGCCTTCGTGGACTTCCGGGCCGATAGCAACGATATCGATGCAATCGATAACCTGGGCTACATGCCAATGCTCGGCGCCTTCATCGGCTACGCCGACCTGCCGGATGGAAGCGGGCTGCAGGCGCGCATTGCGGCTGCCTACCAGCACGGCAGCGCGGACTTCATCCGCGCCAACCTGATCGGCTCTGCGAAGAACGTGTCGGCTGATGCGGGCATCAACACCTACGGCGTCGCCGGTCAGATCGGTTGGGGCTACAAGGTGATGGGTGATACCCTGCTGACGCCTTACATCGGACTGGCCGCCACGAAGTCGGAGCGTGACAGCTTCAGCGAGAGTGGCAAGTCGGGTGCGGTGGAGGATCCGTTCTCCTACGACTCCTTCGGTGTCTCGCAGGTCACGGGCATACTGGGTGTGCGCATGGATGGCATGGTGTCCCAGGACGTGGGTTACCACCTGGGTGTCGGCCTCGAGCACGACTTCTCCTACGACGTGGACAACTTCACGGTTAAGGGAGACTTCGGCAGCGACTCCTACAAGAGCAACTACGCGCCCTACGACTGGCGCGTAACCGGGGCCGCTGGCGTCTACTACATGATCGACGCCAACAAGCAGATCCTGCTTGATGGTTATGTGAGCCAGTTCGACGAAGACGCCACGGACTACGCCGTCACCGTGGGCTTCAAGTTCGGCCTCTGATCTCACACCAGGACAAGAACAGCAAAGCCCGGGGGTCACCCCGGGCTTTTTACTTTATGAGGCGTCCGCGCCTGCTTTCGGTTATCCTTGACCCGTTCCGGCCGGCCCCGCAGCCGGCTGACGCTCGGATAAGTTGGTGAAAGCCTGACATGAATTACCGCTACTACTTCACCATCACGGCCGGCCGAACCGGTACGAGATGGCTTGCGCGTTTCCTTGGTGACAACCTTGGCATTACCGCCGTGCATGAACCTATGGCTATCGATGACTTCGGCCTGCGCATGCCGGACATCAAGCTGATGCGAACCTTCAATGACCGCGGAAACACTGCACTCGTTCAGGATTTCTATGCTGGCCGCTTTGCGGAGATTTCGGCGCAGCCGGCTTATGCCGAAACCAATCACACGCTTGCCAAGTGCGGCCTGGTCGAGAATCTGTCACGCCACCCGATGGCGCAACACGCCTGCCTCATCATCCTGCGGAGGGACATTGCCAGGCAGTGCATGAGTTATCTGACGCGGCGGGACTTTCACAACCTCACGGTGGTCTGGCAATGGTACCTGCATTATGGCTACCGCAACATCATCGTGAACCCAGATCTATTCCGCCATCTGGGAAACATGGGTCAGGCAGTCTGGTATGCTTATGAAATGTCTGCCCGGCAGCTTTACTACAAGTCGCTTTACTCCCGGTCTCTGTATATGGTGGATTGCAGGTTGGATGAGGTCGGCACGCCTGCCGGCGGCAGTGCATTCCTCCGCAGCCTCGGCGTGGACAAGACGGCCCGGCTGCCGCCACCGGAAAATCTGAACAAGGTCGAGGAAGACCCAGAGATGGCGCAAAGACTGGTTGATGCGCTCGGCGGCATTGACTGCAACGTGGAGCGGAGTGTTGCCGACTATATCCGCGATGGCCGCCGCCTTGATGGCAGTTCACCATCGAACGGTGTTTGAGCAACCGTCGAAGTGCGGCCACAACGGTCTCGCGGGGCGGGCCCATGGTCAGGAGTTTCGATAGCCGTGTATCACCTTCTGCTGTTTCAGACCAATGGGCTTCAGGACATCGCGGATTTCGAGGCCATCCGCGCCGCCGTCAGCCGCATCAATCCAGACATCGTGACCTGGATCTACAGCATCACACTGTCGCCTGAGGATCTTTATCGGGTGGAGAACAACAGTGTTGGCGTGAAGCCGATCCATGTCAAACTGGATGTGGACCAGCCGCTGTGGAGGACCATTGCATCAAGGCCCCTGCTGATGTTCAGCCCTGTCCCCCTCGTGCTGCAGTCGAATCTGCGCGGCTATCGGTACTTCGGCGAGCATGTTTCGAAAGTGGAGGAAATGCGCCTGCTTCACACTCGTGGATTTCCGGTGCCGCGAACCCTACCGCTCGATCGTGATGCATGCCTTGATGAAGCCGAGTGGGGGCCTGTCGTCGTGCTAAAGCCGGCGGGCGGCCGCGGTGGAATCAATATCCGTCTCATGCCGACAGCTGAACTGTCCCGGATGCTCCGGCAGGATAGCGGATTTCCCGACAACGGACCCGCCATGCTCGCCCAGCAGTGGATCGACACCGGCCCCTTTATCAACAGCTACCGGGCGATGACCGTACTGGACAAGGTAACATACATCTATCAGTCTACCACTCTTGAGCCGCGCCAGTTTTCCGCCGCAGGGATCGGCCCGGAGGGCGTGAACATCACCTCGAACGGCCAGGCGCGTGAATTGAGTATCGTCCACGATGATGATGTCCACGCACTGGCTCTTTCAATCGCCCGGGGGCTGACCTTCACACCGACATTCGGAATCGACATCGTCCGCGAGGCTGGCACAAACAGGCTTTTCGTTCTCGAGCTGAACTCCGGCTTTCCGACCTGGCATCTGTCATCCCGGCGCATCCACCATCTCGTGCGGGGACCAGCAAAGTTCGGGGCGGCTGATCTTCTGGCGCAATACAACGCCATCGAGGAGATCAGCGCCTCCCTGGCGGAAGCAACGGTAAGGCTGGCGATGTGATGCAAGGTGGTGTTTCCGAAGGACGTCATCCTGCAAGGTTTCTGGGCGGTTTCCGGTCTTCGCCCGTCAGCCGCCTCTTAACTGGATGATGGTGCGCCGGTCCACCCACGCGACATGGAGGCCGGCATTGGTATGCCGGTTGTAGGCGCTGACGATTTCCCGCGTGGCATGCTGGACGCTGGCCGACATGATTCCTGCCAGCACCCTGTGGCGCTCGGCCGTGATCAGGCCGCATGTCAGCGCCGTGTCGAGATCGCGCGTCATCGCTTCGAAATGGGCGAGGTTGGCGAGGTTCCATCCGAACTGCCCGTTGGAGCCGGGTTCGGCGAAGCTCAGGACATGGGCCTGCAGCGCGTGCCTGCGCCGCATCACGAGCGGCATGTCGAGCAGCAGGATCGAGCCCGCCAGATAGGCGCGAAACGCCAGAATGCGGTCGTGGGCGGCAGCGGCGAAGGACGTGTCAAGCCGCGGGAAACAGGCGAGCGCCGAGCGGCGCCAGGCCACGTTGCAGCCGATGAGGTTCGGATGGTTCCTGATGATGGTCTGGTCGTTGAGTGGAAATCCTGCGCCTCTTACTGTTGTTCCGGTTTCGCCCGTGTCGCCCAGAATATTGGTGTGGCCGGCCGACACCATTGTGCAGCCGGGGTAACGGTCAAACCCGGCAACGATGTAGTGCAGGCGTTCGGGATGGGAGATGTCGTCGCCATGGGCCTGGCAAAGCAGGTCGCACTGCGCCATTTCCGCAAGCAGCGGGAGATGGTTGCGCCACAGGCGCTTCCTGCCCCGGCGCAGGATGATGCGGTGGCGCACCGGGCCCTGCCGCAACGCCTGGCCAATGCAGGCCAGCACTTCGGCAAAGCTGTCATCCCCGGAGGCATCATCCGAGATCAGCAGTTCTGCCGTGATGCCGCGCTGCTCCAGAATGGAACGCAGCGCCGCCGCAATGAAGCGCTTCTGCTCGAAAACCGGCATGAGCACGGAGATCCGCGGCTGCCCGACGCCGGCATTGATCTCTTGAACCTCGGCATCATCTTGCAGCATCGGAGTGAAATCCCATGTTGGCCGGCCGGTGCGAGCCGGAGCGGAAAGTGGACTGGCGCCGTCAGGCCTCAGATGCGCCAGGACGTGCGGTAGGCCGGGAAGAACGCGTTGCCGGGCAGGCTGAGCTTATCATAAACATCGGGGCGCACGATCAGCCGCACGAGATACGACATCCGGGTCTGATTGGTCCAGCGCTTCTTGAATTTCAGCATTCCCCCGTTGTCACCGGCTGGCACGCCGCCGATGAACAGCACCAACTGCTGGTCCTGGCAGAGATCGATCATCGCCTGCATCAGCGCGTAGGATGCGTTCGTGCGCAAGCCCTCCGCACTGACGACGATATGGATGAGATGCAACTCGCTGCCAAACCGTGCCGCGCACAGCATGGCTCCCCATGCTGCATCTTGGCGTACCCCGTAGAGCCTGACATGGGGCAGGGCGCGGAGCGTCTCGAAATGGAAGGGGGCGAAATTGAATGGTGACTGCGCCAGGCCGCGGCGCTCGACCAGATCCTGATACAGGCGCTGAAAACAGGCCCAGTCCCCTGGCGATGTGGCTTCGGCGAAGTCCCACGAGGCGCGACCTTCGGCGAGATTGGCAAGCGACTTCCGGCTGAGCGGGGTTGGCAGAAGCGTGGGGGAAAACACGAAGTGGGGCTTGAAAGGCTGCAAGGCCCAGGACGCCGGGATCTCCGCCTGCTGCGGCGGCAGGATGACGCCCGTGATGCTGACGAGGTCCGGATGAAGGCCGGCCAGCGAATGGACCTCGGCCTCATCGAGGCAGACGTAAGGCCAGGGGAGGTGGCCGTCCTGATAGGGTGTATCCTCGATGTTCCTCACCAGCATCGCGCAGGGTGAGTTGTCCATCAATCGGTGCTGATCCGAGAGGGCGCGGGCATAGTCTGGATCGCAGAAGGGCCGGGGTATCGCCGTGGTTCCTTGTTCAGCCCCTATATGCGCGACTTCACCAAGTAAGTCATCAGAAAGAGCTTGCTTGGGGAATCATCCGACGGTTTTGTCTGGTTGCGGCGCTTGGGCCGGGTTGGGCCGGGTTGGGCCGGGTTGGGCCGGCGGAGGTTGGCAGCAGGCAAGAAGGCCGTGGTGCTTCGCAGAGTGTGGCCCCTGTGTTATGATTGTCGCCATGATGACACGCAGCCAGTTGTATGACGGAAAACCATGCTCCCCGTACATGACGTAGTTGTTTTCAACTGGCAGGTGTTGCTTCTCGGGGGACTCGTGATGCTGGCTTGCCTTGCCGTGCAGGCCGCCTTCGTTGTGACGGTTATGACGGTAGCAAAGGCGCGGATCCGCGCGTTGATGGCGGCCCGGGAGAAGATGAAGGCACAGGCCGTTTTCTTCATCGGCATTCTGGTGCTCCTCATGTCGCATCTGGCGCAGATCTATATCTGGGGAATGACGCTCTATCTCGCCGGGCTGTTGGCGAACGTGCATTCGGCAATCATCTTCGCCGGCAGCACCTATACCACCATCGGGTTTGCGGCCAACCTCTTGCCCCTGCAATGGCAGATGCTGCTCGTCATCATGGCGGTGAGCGGCGTGTTCAGCTTCGGCTGGAGCACATCGATCATGTTCAGCCTGTCACGGTTCCTGTATTCCGTGGAGGACTGAAGCCGCTGCAGACCTGCCGTTGCTCTTTTTGAAAGGAGCTGCTCTTTACTGACATCGCGAACAGCAACTGGATGCGCTGACACTGCCTGCGCTTGTTCATGGCCATCTGAACCTCCATCTGGATGCGATGAAGGCGCTCTGCGCCGAATGCCGCAGGCCATGCCCGGCGCATGGCTTGCGCCGCAGGGCGGCGTTCCGCTATGAACGCAGCCCGAGGTGAAGTGCTACGCCATGTTCCGGTCCATCGCCCGATTGTCCACGATTGCGCTGTGTGTGGTCATGTGTTCCACAGCGGCATCGGCTGATGAGTCCGGTCCTGCGTCTGCTCCGCTCGCGCGGCTGGGCGAGGCGCTGTTCTCTGATGTCAATCTTTCGGTCAACCGCAGCCAGTCCTGTGCCTCCTGCCACATGCCGGAGCGGGCCTTTTCCGATGGCCGCGACACGGCAGGCGGTGCGGCCTCGCCGAGCTATGACGGGCTCATGCTTGGCGACCGTAACGCGCCGACCGCATCCTATGCGCGGTTTGTGCCGGCGTTCGGCAAGAATGCCAGGGGCTTGTGGGCGGGCGGCCTGTTCCATGACGGGCGCGCCGCGACGCTGGAGGAGCAGGCCGGAGGCCCGCCGCTGAACCCGATTGAGATGGGCATGCCGTCGAAGACCGCGGTGGTCGATCGGCTGAAGGAGAACCCGGATTATGTGACCGCCTTCAAGGCGCTGTTCGGCAGTGATATCCTTGATGATGACGAGCGCGCTTTCAGGGCCATGACGGAGGCCATCGCCGCCTTTGAGCGCACACCCGCATTCTCGCCCTTCGATTCGAGATACGACCGCTACCTGCGTGGCGAGGTGCAACTGACCGAGGAGGAGGACCTTGGCCGCGTGTTGTTCTTCTCCAACCAGTTCACCAACTGCCATATGTGTCATCAGCTCAACAGCCTGCCGGGCGGAGCGGAGGAGACCTTCTCCAATTACGAGTTCCACAATATCGGCGTGCCGGTGAATGAAGCGCTGCGGGCTGCCAA
>JBIIGF010000049.1:0-8000 GCA_044236665.1 Aestuariivirga sp.
CCATCAACTCATCCGGCGTCGGGGCGCGGTCGGGAAAGATCATCGGCTGGCCCGTATAGAGGATGGCCAGATCGAGGTTCACGTCATCATGCCGGCCCTCAAGGGTGATGGGCCCCTCCTCCGCCAGGTCCGAAACTGCCTCGAGAAGCTGGTTGACAGCCCCGCTCGCGTGAAGGGCCGTGGACGCGCGAAGGCCCCACAGCTCGCCCCACCCCTCCAGCGCCTGGACCACGGCGTCATGCCGTGCGGGACCCGCTTCGACGGTGATCTCGGCCTTCTGGCTGATACCAAGCCGCATGAGAGCATTGAGGATGATGGCCGTGATTGAGGCCGCCATCAGCGGCGAATGGAGCAGGATGCCGAGCACGCCGGGCGCGGCATCCACGAATTTCGGCGAACTCTGAACCGCGATTCCCACTGCCAGCGGCAGGCCGATGACCAGCATGCGCCGCGGCGACATCATGCGCGAGAGCGCCAACTGTGCACCCGCCACGATAAAGTAACTGGCCGCATAGGCGAGGATGCCGCCCAGCACGGGGTCCGGCATCGCAATCACAACCGACAGCAGCTTGGGAAAGAAACTGAGCGACACCATCAGTACGCCAGCCGCAATGCCCACGATGCGCGAGGTCACGCCGGTTGCGAAGGCAAGGCCGATATTGGTCGAGGACAGGCCCAGATGCGTGCCCCCCAGAACCGACGACAGGATCGTGGTCATGCCGAGCGAGGACACGCCACGCGAAATCTGACCGACGTCGGGCTTGTTCCATTCGGCATCATCCAGCCGGTCGGTGCTGATGATGACTCCAATGTTGTCCACAGCCGCCACCATGGCAACCATCGCATAGGCGGCGATGAAGGACGGCGCGAGGGCGAAGCTCGGCAGGCTGAAACCCGGGAGCGACATCAACGATGCCTGGCTCATAACGGCGGAGAAATTGCTGAGTTGACCCAGCATGGCGGACACGGCATAGCCCACCGCGCATCCGATCAACATGGCAAAGAACCGCTTGCCGCCCTTGAGCCAGACCGTCGATGCGATGATCGCAATGAGCGTCGCAAGGCCGGTGATGATGGAAGGCAGATAGAAGTCGCCGCCCACTTTCGGCGGACCACCCGATACATTGCTGAAGGCATTCGGCACCCGCGAGATGCCAAGCTCGATGGCAACGGGCGCGCTGAAGATGGACTGAAAGCCCTCCGGCTGGTTCACCAGGCGCTCAAAGGCATGCGGCACCATCGAGACGCCCAGCATCAGCACCACGACGCCGCACACCTCAGAGGGAAAGAAGGCGCGCAGCTTGCGGAAGGTGAGGCCGACGAGAATCTGCACCATGCCGCCGATGAAGGCGAGTGTCGCAACTCCGCCAGGCCCCGCGATCTCGCCCGCCGGGATGGCGAAGATGACGAACATCGGAGAGGACAGCGGAATGAGCAGCAAGCCGCTCGAGACGCGCCGCGACCAGGCCTGCAGAATGGCGCCCACGCCGCAGGCGAACAGGGTTCCGACAACCATGCCCTGCTGCTCCGCAAGGCTGAAGCCCGCGCCCTTGGCAACCATGGCGGCGTAAACCAGGAATACGATGGAGAGGGCAGCGTGTTGCAGGCCCAGCACCAGTGTGGACGGCAGCGCCGGCCGCTCATCAACTGCGAAGACAAGACTGCGCGGCCGCTTCATGCGCCTGCCGCCCCCGGCAACCGGTGCACCAAGACCGCGCGCGCCGGATCCAGCACATTCGACAACCTTTTTTGACACCGCATAGCCAGCCACCTTGCCGCAGCCGACATGTCATCCATGCCGGACTGCTTCGTCCACAATTTCGCCTGTTGATGCCGGTGTCCGCAAAACGCGCGGTCACGTCAAGCCGCATTTTCCCGGCCCTCAACCGGTTGTAAGGCTCCGGCCCGAAAGCCTTGCAAGGAGGTTGCAAAGAAAGCTAAATATGGACTGGCATGTCACAGGATGACCATGCCAGGAGGTGTCTCATGCTCAAGAAACTCATCGTCGCCTGCAGCATCGCGCTTGGCGCGCTCGGCAGCAACGCGGCTGTCACTCCGGCCGAGGCCGACGTCAGGGTCTATTTCGGCGTCCCCTTTCATCCCTACAGGGTCGGGCCTGGCTGGCGCTACTACAACGGCTATGGCTGGTATGATTATGGCCGCTACGGCGAGTTCCGCCCCTACCGCACCCGCATGACCTGCGGCGAAGCCCGCCGCCGGGTTGACCGCAGCGGCTATTACAACGTCGACCCGCGTGATTGCGCGGGCAGCACCTACAGCTTCCGCGCCACCAACTACAAGGGCAAGCGCGTGACCGTTTATGTGAACTCCTACTCGGGTGCCATGTGGCGCTGAGAAGGTGGCGCTGAACAGCGCCTGAAGCGCTTCTTGGCGGGCGGATTGCATGAGCGGTCCGCCCGTTGTCTTTTGCCCACCTGCCGGACAATGAAAAAGGGCCTCCCGCCAGGGAGGCCCTTCCGTTTCATGTGGAGGGTCTGGCCGTCAGGCTGGCAGCACGAAGAACCAGTTGGCCCAGAGCACGACGCCCGCGCCAAGGATCAGGGCGAGATAGGGCAGGAAGCCTGCCTTGCGCTCACCCAGTTCGCCATCCTTCAGGCCCAGGTCTTCAAGCGCGCCCTTGGGGAAGCGCCCGCCGTCCTGGATGTAGTGACGGTAGTAGAACACCGGAATGATGAGTGCAGCCATGATGAGGCCGGCCCACAGCGCGGTGTTGTAGCCCCACACCTTGGCACCCGCACCAAGGAACAACGCGTTGACGAAGGCCAGCACCGTGTTGAGCCCGATCAGGAAGGTCGGGGCCTTCCAGGGACGCGGAATGTGGCCCGAGTCGATGCGGTGGATCCAGCCGGCGTTGAGGTTGAGGAAGTTGAAGATGATGTAGCCCACGTTCGAGATGGCGAGCACGTAGAAGTAGCCGGCCAGGTCGGAGGCGAGCGCCAGGAGGAACACGTTGAAGGCGAGGTCCGTCCACATGGCGCGGGTCGGCGCGCCGTGTTCATTGACATGCGTCAGGTAGCGCGGCAGCCAGCCGTCCTTCGAACCCTGATAAAGGGTACGGGAGGAACCTGCCATCGCCGTCATGATCGCGAGGAACAGCGCGAGGATCATCAGGATCACGAAGATCTGGGTGATGACCTTGCCGCCACCAACCATGTTGCCGAGCGCTTCGCCAATGCCAGTGCCATCGACGATGCCGGGCGCAAGCATGCCTTCAAGCCCAAGAACACCTTGGAACGAGAACGGGATGAGGAAGAAGAACACCATGCACAGCAGGCCGGAGAAGAATATGGCCTTGAAGGTGTCAGTCTTGGGGTTCTTCAGTTCGCGCGTATAGCACACAGCCGTTTCAAAGCCGTAGGTTGACCACGCGGCGATGTAGAGACCGCCGAGGAACAGCGTCCATCCGCCGATCGACCAGCCCGCCGCGTCAACGCCCGAGTAGGCCGCCGTCGGCGGCACCAGCGCCGTCACGTTCGCCGTGTTGATGGCGCCCGTGAAGATCGGCACCAAGCCAACCAGCAGCAGCGGCACCAGAACGATGATGGCAAGCCACTTCTGCGCCACAGCCGTCGAGGCGATGCCGCGATGCTGAATGGCGAAGATGATCAGCATCAGCACAACGCCGATGACGAAGGTGGAGTTGAAGTGAAGGCTGCCGAGGCCCGGGATCGGAATGCTGAAGGCTTCCCAGACACGCACCGCAGGGGTGAGGGCCGAGACGGCGTCAGCGGTGGCAACAGCCTTGATCGCGTCAGCAGCCGAGGTGCCGGCATTTGCCGCGATGTAATCAATAACCGACTGGGTGGTTTCGGTATAGTTGGCAGCGTTGGCCGCGACCCAGTCGAGCACCATCTGGCTGTCGGCAGCCGGAATGGGGAACAGCGCATTGAGGATGTAGCCAGCCGCGATGGCGCAGCCGAGCGACAGCACCGGGCTCCATGCGAACCAGTTGCACCAAACAGACAGCGGCGCGATGAATTTCGAATAGCGCAGCCAGGCCGTTGCGCCATAGACCGAGGCGCCGCCCGATTTGTTACTGAACATGCCGGCGATTTCGGCATAGGTGAAGGACTGCAGGAAGCCCATGATCATCGAGATGATCCACACCAGGAAGGCAAGCTTGCCTGTGGTGCCTGCAATACCGCCGATCGAGAACAGTACGAGTGGCGGCACACCGGCGGCGACCCAGAAGGCCCCCCTCCAGTCCAATGCGCGTACGAGCTCGCGCGAGCCTTGTTCAGATGACATTTCGCTTCCTTCCTTTGTTTCCTCTTTTCCAGTCCGCGCGAACATCTGCTCTCTTGCGGGGCAGTTGCCGTCCGGCGGTGGCGCAGGTCACAAGGCCGCGCAGTGCGCGGTTCCCCCTTCCAACCCCCAGGAAATAATTTTTAATCGCATTATATCGACGGTCAAGTGGAACTGTGAGATAGTCCGCCGAAATGGAAATCCCGGCCCGTCGCGGCCGGCTGCGTTATCGAAGACGGAGCCTTGCAATGCAGATCATGCGGCATCGCAACATTCCTCCGGCGGCGAGCCGGATCTTCCGGCCAGGCGTGCGGAGCCTTGCACCGAATGTCGAGCGGCATGTGGTGCCGGGCGGCGGCAGTGTCGTGGTGGAACTGAAGGCCGGTGACACCCTCACGCTCACTGACATCGAAGGCGGCCAGCCTTGTGAACTTTGCTTTGCTGGCACCGAAGGCCGTTTTGACCTTGCCGGCCTCGGGGCTCGGGCCGATGGCCGGGCGGCAGGCCTCCTCGCCATGCTGGACGCTCCGCGCCCCGAGGCGCGGCGCACCGTCTCGGCATTGCGGCGGCGCAACATAGACCTGGCACAGGCGGAAAGCCTGACGCTGTTCGGCGCCAGTGGCAGCCCGGGCAGTTCCGCCAGCTTCACCGCCTTGCGCGATGGCCTGCTGATCGTGGCCGCGCCCGGCGGCGGCATGAGCCCCGAATCGCAGGACACAACGACCGACATCGAACTCCGCATCACCCGCGCTGCGCCGCTGGGCGGCAAGCTGCTCGATGTGCTGCCCGAACCCCTTGCGGACCCGATCCACGACATCCGCGTCAAGGCAGCCACCGCCTCGGCCTATCTGGTGCGGGCGGGCGAATACATCCAGGTGATCGACGTCTCAGGCCGTCAGTGCACGGACTTTCAGGCACTCTCGGCCCGCAAGGTGGACAAGGGCCTCGACTACGCCCTCGATTCGACCGTGACGCGCACCCTGCTGGGGCGCAGCTATCCCACCCCCGGCCTTCCCTCCAAGGCGTTCGACCGGGAGTTCGAGCCGCTGATCGAGATCGTACAGGATACGGTGGGCCGGCATGATGCCTTCGCCACCGCCTGCAACAGCCGCTACTATGACGATATGGGCTATCCCGGCCACATCAACTGCACCGACAACTTCAACCGGGCGCTGGCGCCCTATGGCGTTGCGCCGCGCAAGGGCTGGGAAGCGATCAATTACTTCTACAACACCAACATCGACCACCATAACCAGCTCTATCTCGACGAACCGTGGTCGCGGCCCGGCGACTATGTGCTGATGCGGGCATTGACCGACATCATCTGCGTCTCCTCCTCCTGCCCCGACGACATCGACGCGGCGAATGCCTGGGACCCCACCGACATTCACGTCCGCACCTATTCCAGCACCGAGACATTCACCAGAGCAGTGGCTTATCGCATGACCCCTGACGCCGACGCCCAACTCACCAAGGAAACCGCGTTCCACCCGCGCCTCTCCGCGATGACGCGGAACTTCACCGAGTACCGCGGCTACTGGCTGCCCAACCGCTTCAACAATGATGGGCCGGTGGAGGAATACTGGGCATGCCGCGAGAAATGCGTGGTGCTCGACCTGTCGCCGCTGCGCAAGTTCGAGGTGACAGGGCCTGATGCCGAAGCGCTGCTTCAGTATTGCCTGACGCGCGACATCCGCAAGCTGTCGGTTGGCCAGGTGGTCTATTCGGCCATGTGCTACGAGAACGGCGGCATGATCGACGACGGCACGGTCTTCCGGCTGGGCCAGAACAATTTCCGCTGGATCGGCGGCGATGATTACTCCGGTATCTGGCTCCGGGAACAGGCGGAGAAAATGGGCTTCAAGGCCTGGGTCCGCTCCTCCACCGACCAGTTGCACAACATCGCCGTTCAGGGCCCCAACAGCCGCGACCTGCTGAAGGAGATCATCTGGACCTCGGCCGCCCAGCCCGCGATCGGGGAACTGGAATGGTTCCGCTTCGCGGTGGGCCGCATCGGGCATTTCGAAGGCGCGCCCGTCATCGTGTCGCGCACCGGCTACACGGGCGAGCTTGGCTATGAGATCTTCTGCCACCCGAAGGATGCGCTGACCGTATTCGATGCGGTGTGGGAAGCTGGTCAGAAATACGGCATCAAGCCGATGGGGCTTGAAGCGCTTGACATGGTGCGCATCGAAGCAGGGCTGATCTTCGCCAATTACGAATTCGATTCCGAAACCGACCCGTTCGAAGCCGGCATCGGCTTTGCGGTTCCGCTCAAGTCCAAGTCCGATGACTTCATCGGCAAGCAGGCACTGATCCAACGCAAGGAGCATCCGCGGCGGAAGCTCGTGGGCCTCGACATCGAGTCGAATGAATCCGTGGGCCATGGCGACTGCGTGCATATCGGCCGCGCCCAGGTGGGTGTCGTCACCTCATCGATGCGCTCGCCCATCCTCGGCAAGAACATAGCACTCGCCCGCGTCGACGCGCTCAACGCCGAGCTTGGCACCGAGGTCGAGATCGGCAAGCTGGACGGCCACCAGAAGCGGCTTCCGGCGAAGATCGTCAAGTTCGCGCACTACGACCCGGACAAGACGCGGCCGCGGTCCTGAGGGGCAACACTCCGCTCACGACCTCGCAAAAACAAAATCGCCGGGATGAACCCGGCGATGATGTGTTGCGTGATGGCCTGACAGCTTACTTGGTCGCCAGATAGGCCTCGAGCGAATCGTCCAGCGCGTCCTTCCACGGCGTGTGATGCTTGGGGCTCATCGTGCCCGTCATCAGTGAACGGTAGGCGTTGTTGCGGAAGCCCATGATGTCATCCATCTTGTGGTGCTCCCACTCCATGAAGGTCTTGTTGACGCCCTCAATGTCGAAGGTCGGATAGTCGGTGGCTTCGATCAGTTCCTTGACGTAGTCGCCCTGGAACCAGATCATCTGCTCGGCATCGGCGAGTTTCTCCTCGCGCTTCAGCCACTTCTTCCAGTCCTTCTTCATGGCATCGGCCTTCGGCAGCTTGATGCGGCCGAGGATGATGTCACGCACGTACCACGCCTGGGCGTCGAACATGTTGAAGGTGTAGAACTGGTCCTGCATGCCGATGTAGAAGAACTTCGGATTGTCCTGCCAGACCACGCCCTTGTAGAGGTTTTCCGGCCACAGGCGGTTCGCCGTCTTGAGGCGGAGATCCTCCGGCAGGTAGGGGAAGTAGTGCTGGTAGCCGGTGCACAGGATGATGGCGTCCACATCCTTCTTGCTGCCATCCTTGAAATAGGCGGTCTTGCCCTCGACCTTCTGGAGCAGCGGGCGCTCTTCGAAGTTCTTCGGCCACTTGAAGCCCATGGGCTTCGAGCGGTAGGTCGTCGTCACCGACTTGGCACCATACTTCCAGCACTGCGAGCCGATATCCTCAGCCGAATAGCTGCGCCCGACGATGAGGATGTCCTTGCCCTTGAACTCCAGCGCATCGCGGAAGTCATGGGCGTGCAGCACACGGCCATTGAAGGCGTCGAGGCCGGGGAAGAACGGGGTGACGGGCGTCGAGAAGTGACCCGACGCACAGATCACATAGTCGAATTCCTCCGTCGTCATGATGTCCTTCACGCGGTTATGCGCGGTGACGAGGAACTTTTTCTTCTTCTTGTCGTAGTTCACCATGCGCACGGGCGTGTTGAACTTGATCCACTTGCGCACGCCCGCCTTCTTCACGCGGCCGACGATGTAATCCCACA
>JBIIGF010000050.1:0-7964 GCA_044236665.1 Aestuariivirga sp.
TTCCTTCAACCTGTCGGGTTCATGGATGAACGCGTGGCCCAGGCACTTGGCCTTGGCGGGATGGATTCGGGCGAGGAGGAATTTTCGCCGGCAGCGGCGCGGGCCGCACTCCGCAGGCAATTGACCGCAGCCGAGGCCAAGGCGGCGACCCGCAGGTTTCCCGCCGAACTCTCGCACAATGCCGACCGGCTCGGGCGATTGATCGGCCTCGACAAGGCGGCCCGGAAAATCCTGAGCTTTGCCGTGCTGATCAAGACCGACACCCTGCTCAACAGCGCCTCCGCGCTGATGGGCAGCATGCCGACGCTGCGGGCGCTGCAGGCCATATCCACCATTCTCGACCTGCCGCAGGAGACGGTGAAGGCAGCGCTTGCGCCGGACAGCCCGCTGGCCAATTCCGGGCTGCTCCGGATCGAGCGCAGCTCTGCTCATGAACTGGAAGGCAAGCTGAACATCCTCTCGACGGAGTTCGCGGAGGCCATGCTGCATGATGAGGGGGACCCGCTCAAACTGTTGAGCGAGTCGGTGCGCGCGGCAGCGCCGGGCACGCTGTCAGCCTCCGATTATGGTCATCTTGGCGACCACCTGCCGATGCTTGATACCTATCTCCGCCATGCGCTTGCCAAGCATCGCAAGGGTGTCAACATTCTGCTTTACGGCCCGCCGGGCACCGGCAAGAGCGAACTGGCGCGGCTGCTGGCCCGGCAGGCGGGCGCACCTCTGATGGAAGTGGTGTGTGCGGACTCGGACGGCAAGCCCATCGACGGCGAACGCCGCCTGAACGCCTACCGGACGGCACAATGGATCTTCGCAAGGCGGCCTGCGCTGATCCTGTTCGACGAGATCGAGGATGTGTTCAACGACGCGCCCGCGTTGTTCGAACAGTTCAACTTCGGAACGTCGCGCAAGGGCTGGTTCAACACCATGCTGGAACAGAACCCGGTTCCGGCCTTATGGCTCACCAACTCCGTCAACTGCCTCGACCAGGCCTTCATCCGGCGGTTCGACCTCGTGGTGGAGGTTCCGGTTCCGCCCAAGGCACAGCGCAAGGCAATCCTGGCGAAAACATCCGGCGGACTTCTCAATGAAACCGTCGTGGCACGGCTTTCGCTGCTCGAGCACATGCCGCCCGCCATCGTAGCCCGCGCCGCCGAAGTGACTCGCATCATCACGCGTGAGGCACCGGTTCTCTCGCCCACCGCCGTGATGGAGCGGCTGATCGATGGAACGCTGAAGGCACAGGGACATCCCTCAACCGGCAGCGCTGCGGTACGGTCGGAAGCGGGCGTCTATGACCCGGCCTTCACCCGCGCCGATGTGGACCTCATCGGGCTGGCCGATGGACTCAAGGCGACCGGCGGCGGCCGCATCTGCCTGTTCGGCCCTCCCGGAACCGGCAAGACAGGGTATGGCCGCTGGCTGGCCGATCGGCTTGGAAAACGGTTGGTCCTGAAGCGGGGCTCCGACCTGCTTTCCATGTATGTGGGCGGCACCGAGAAGGCGATCGCCGAGGCCTTTGCGGAAGCGCGCGAGGATGGTGCCGTGCTGATGATCGACGAGGTCGACGGCTTCCTGCAGGACCGCCGTTCCGCCCAGCGCAACTGGGAACTCACCCAGGTCAACGAAATGTTGACGCAAATGGAGGATTATGACGGTATCTTCATTGCTTCGACAAATCTCATGGACGGCATGGACCAGGCAGCGCTCCGGCGCTTCGACATCAAGGCCCGTTTTGACTACCTGATGCCGCAGCAGGCCTTTGGCCTGCTGCGCCACCACTGCGCCAGCCTGGCGATTACCGCCCCGGATTCCCGCCACAAGGCAAGGCTGATGCGGCTTGGCGTGCTGACGCCCGGAGACTTTGCCGCCGTGGCGCGCCGCTGCCGTTTCACGAAGCTCGAGACGCCGGATGCGTGGATCACCGCGCTTGAGGAGGAATGCGCCTTCAAGGAGGCGGGCCAGGCCCGCATCGGCTTCCAGTGAGGGATGTCAATCCATGGGCGCGAGACTGCGCCGCAACGAGGTTCTGATCATGCGCAAGCGGCCCGACACGATGGAAACGGTTCACCTCGCACTCGAGCTTCTGCGCCGCATACCGCCGCGCACGGCCATCACCGCGGAAGCGCTTCACGCGCAACTCGTGGCAGCCGGGCTGAAGCGGGATCTCCGCACCATCCAGCGCCAGCTCAAGATGCTGTGCCAGCATTTCGACATCGAATGCCTGGACCAGGACAAGCCCTATGGCTACCGCTGGAAGGAAAAGGCCAAGGGCTTCTCCCTTCCTTCGCTGGGCCCGCGCGAGTCGCTTCTCCTGGCGCTGGCGGAACAGCAACTGCGCCCGCTTCTGCCGGCCAATCTGGTGAAATCGATGGAGAGCTTCTTCGGCCAGGCGCGGCGCAATCTGGGCCCCACATCAAGCGCCGTTCTGGAACGGCAGTGGCTGAAGAAAGTGCGGGTAGTGAGCACGACCCAGCCGCTGCTGCCACCGAACATCGCACCCGGCGTGTTCGAAGCGGTGTCCGATGCGCTCTATGGCAACCTGTGGCTCAAGGTCGATTATGCCAATGCGGCGGGCGGGCGCACCCGTGCCAATGTCATGCCGCTGGGCCTCGCCCAGCAGGGCGCGCGGCTCTATCTCGTCTGCCGCTTCGAAGGCTTCACCAACAACCGCATCCTCGCCATCCACCGCATCCGGAAGGCAGATGTCAGCACCATCGCGATCGACAGGCCGAAGGACTTCGACCTCGAGAAATACGCAGATGACGGAACATTCGGCTTCGGCAATGGCCGGCGGATCAGGCTGAGCTTCAGGATCAGCCGGCAGGCCGGTTTCCACCTGCTGGAAACGCCACTTTCCACCGACCAGACAGTGACAGAGCAGCAAGACGGCTATGCCATCACCGCCACGGTGGTGGAATCACTGGTGCTCGACCACTGGCTGCGCGGCTTCGGCGATCAGATCAGCCATGTGACGCGGGATGCGCTTGATGCGGATGCGGCCATGCCATGACGCAAGGGCGGCTTGCCAAGACACATGACGTTCATCCAGCGCGGCTTGACGCGATGGCCAGCGAACGGGCCAGTATGCGGCAACGAACGCCCAATGACCTGCACATCGCCTTCAACTGCGGGAGAAACCCCTCCGCATAGCCATCCAGCCCATGTACTTCAACGCTCAGGCCTGCAGCCTGCCGGAGCAATCCGCCAAGCAGGGCGTTTTCGCCCTCCAGAGCGATGCCTCTCAGGTTTGGCGTGTCCACATCACCACGGGCTGCCTCAAGGCTTACGCTCCGCCCGCCGGGATCAGGCCTCACCAGCACGGGAACGGCGTGTTGCAGGCGTCTCTCATGCCGCCGCACGATCGCTCCGGCAAGCGCGCCTGAGGTGCCCATGACATAGAGCACGATGTCTTTGCCGCCCTTCCCCAGAAGGCGCGCAATGTCCAGCCTCTGGCGGGCCAGCCGCGCCGGGTCAGCCACGGCGAAGGCGCGAAGCCGGGCGCGATAGCCAGGATGCCTTGCCAGAAGCCTCTCGTAATTGAGTTGCTGCGCGCGGCCGGCGGATTCACCGAAGGATACGGCACCCTTGTGGAACACAAAGACATCGAGGGCCTGAAGGTTGCGGAAACCTGCATCCAATGCGCGCAGGCAGAAGTCGTTCTCCTCGCCATAGCCCTTTCCGAAGACCCGGGCGTCAAAACCACCAATCTTTCGCCAGGCCGCGCGCGACACATACATGCAAAAGCCCACGCCGGTTGGGACCTCGGCAGAACATCCATGGTTGAGGCGCGCGGCAGACCTGTCCAGCGCACGTGCGGAAAACCCGGACGGCAGCGCATTGCTCTCGAAGTTACGCGGATAGCTGCAAAGAGACGCGTTGTTGCTGAAGGGCGTGACGGTGGCCACGCGGCAATCCACATGCGCCATCAGCCTGTCGATCCAGTTACCGAACACCAGGGTGTCGCTGTTCAGCAAGATCGCATCCCGCCTTGGATTGAGCGCGAGGGCCTTGTTGACGCTCCGCACGAAACCAAGATTGCGCTTGTTGCTGGTGAGCGAGATCAATCCCGCTCCGGCGAGGCTCTGCAGCTTGTCCACAAGCCGGCCATCGGGCGAATGATCGTTGATGACGATCAGTTCGTGGGGCGTGATGTTGCGCGATGACAGCACCGCATGGATGGCGTGCAAGGTTTCCAGGTAACCAGCGTAGACCGGCATGATGACATCAAGCACCGGTTGCGCCCCGCCGGCCCTGGCTTGCAGCAGCCTCGAGAAATCCGGCTCCATGGCACGGCGGACCGGCGGCGCCGCAGGTTCCCGTTCCGATCTTGCGCCCGGGGGCGCCGCGCGGGAGCGCTCAAGAGCAAGACGGAGAAGCGGGTTCATGGCACCTCTGCCGCTCCGCTTGGCATGTCGCCCGGGGGCGTCAACGTTGAACGCGCTCGACGGCATGAAGCCACGCTCGAAACCAACCAGCAAGTAATGGCTGACCGGATCCACGAAATTGAGCAGCGGATCGGCAGCCGCATAGCGCTCACGGTAGAAGACCTCGTCAAACACGCCCGCAGCACGAATGATCTCGATAGCGTCCTCGACCGAGAGCTTTCCGGTGCCGGCAGTGGCAGACGTTGTGAGAACCGGCCTTGCGCGCTTCACTCTGAAACCCCTCCGGCAAGCCACTGATCCGGGTTCGCGTAAATCAGACGGCTGCCCGCAGGCACAGCCTGCACTCGCTATCTCTGCTTGCCAGCCCTTCTGATCAAGCCGATCCGCATCATTTCGGCGACCGTGCGCTCGATCTCCGAGGCCGGATCACGATCAAGGCCAAATTCCTCGCGGAGGATTGTACTCACGACCGAAAGGCCGATCGGCTCCTTGCAGAGGAGATAAATCGCGGCGGCGGTGTGATTGAGATAGTGAACGCCCTTGAAGTGGGAATCGTGAACGGCAATTCCATCGGCGACGTCAACCACAGTCCAGCCACCAACCTGCTCGAGCATGATCGCCATGGCAGCCGCCTTGCCCGCTGCCGCCTTTGCGTGACCGGCGGATTTGCCACGGACAGACGTCTTCACGGCCTTGACTGGCTGCTTCGCAACGGCGCTCTTCTTCGCCACCGGCGTCTTCACGGCCGGCTTCCTGAGCGCTGTTGACTTTACGGCTGCTTTCCCGGCCGTTGCCTTGCCAGCGGCCACCTTCTTTATGGCCGCTTTCCTGGTGGCTGGTTTCGCGGCAACCTTTCCGGCAGCTGGCTTGGTGGGCGAGGCCGCCGCTTTCGAAGCGGCCGGAGCCCTGCGCTTGGCGACTGCCTTTGCAGATCCTGCAGGTCGGGCCGCCTTTTCCATCTTCCGCGCTGCGCTCCGCGGGGATCCACTGCTTGCGTTTCGTTTCACCATTTTACGACCTGCAACACTGCCTGATTCACGGTGAGCACAAATAACAGGTTTCGGTTTCCCCCATAACAGATTTCCGGCTGAGGGTGGCCCCCTGTACAGCAAGGCAAGCGCCGGATCATAAAAAAGCGCCCGGCCACTTGATGGCCGGGCGCCTCAATCGGATCGCCGTTCAGCTTAGAACTTGTAGCTGATCGAACCGCGGATGATGTTCATGTCGACATCAACATCTGCGTTGCCCGAGCGGCCGAAGTCGTAGGACTGCTCGCCGAGATCAACATAAAGGTATTCGGCACCCAGCATGATGTGCTCCGTGGCCATGTAGCTGATGCCGGCGCCGATGGTCCAGCCGACCTGCGTTCCACCGTCGCTGCCAATGCCGCCACCGCCAGAAACCTTGAGTTCGGAGTCGACGCCGCCGAAGGCGAGACCGCCCGTACCGTAGATCAGGGCATTGCCCATCTCGAAGCCGACGCGGCCGCGCACGGTTGCAAGCCAATCCACGCTGGTGTCGAAGCTGTAGTCAGAGCCGGACACACCCGCGCGGGCCGGATCGACATCGACATCGGCATTCAGACCCGACCAGGACAGGTCACCGAGGGCACCGATGACGAAGCCATTGCCGAGATTGTAGTCGTAGCCGACGAGACCACCGATCATGCCGCCCTGAAGATCGCTCTTTCCGTCTTCGGACACCAGCGCCGAGGAGCTGTCGCGGTGATCGGCGCGCAGCTTCGCGTTGACATCGGCATTGCCCGTTCCATAGCCGCCTGTCACGCCGATGTAGAAGCCGTCATAGAGCGACGTCTTCCCAGGGCTCACGTCGGCGGCGCTGGCGGACGAAATTCCGCCCGCTGCGGCGACGACGGCCGCAACGGCTGCGGCAGACAGAAGAATATTGAACTTGGTCATCGGTACATCCCCAACAATTTTCGGCCACAATAATGAGTCGGCTTCAATTAATCTATCTCTTTTTTTCTGAAAGTAGACAGATTTCGGACAAATTAAAATATGGCGGAAAATACATTTCTTGGTTGCGGCAAAGGCTATTGTAAATCCGCACACGAATCTGTAATGCTCCGTGCATCTGATTATAAGTACTTAGGGGCGGTCCATGCTTAACTCTGAATCCATCTCTCCTGCCGTGCGCAAGGCAGTGGTCCAGCAGCTGAAAAAGGGCGGCTACAAGGCTCCTTCCCTTCAGTCTTTCAATGTCGAAGCATATGGCACCGTGGGCCACGTTCTCTACGCAGGAAATATGTGATCCGCCGTCAGGCCCCTGCCCTCAGGAGCCTGAACTTGTTATATTTTCTCCATGCGAGGAGTTTCCGTAACTGCACTGCTGATCGTAAAGAACGAAGAGCATAATCTAAGGGACTGCTTGGCGTCACTTAGTGGCAGCGTCGATGAGGTAACAGTCGTCGACACCGGATCGGAAGACGGAACAGTAGACATAGCGCGGGACTTCGGTGCCCGCGTTTTGCATTTCAGGTGGACCGGCGATTTCGCGGCGGCACGCAACTTCGCAATCACATCATGCACCACCCGCTGGGCGCTCTACATCGACGCAGACGAACGCATTTCCGCCAGTTCACGGCTGCCTTTCCGCCACATCATCCAGCCGGATTGGCTGGCAGCGGACATACTGCTCAGGCCGAAAACCAACTACACGCGATACAGGCTGGCGCGCCTGTTCCGCATTGATCCGCGGATCAGGTTCACCGGCGCGATCCACGAAACGATACTTCCCTCGATCGAGCAGATGACCGGCGGGCCGGCGTCCGACGCGGTCAAACTGACCGCCATCGAGATCGACCACTACGGCTACGAAGGCGACCTGCGCTCCAAGCACCTCCGTAATCTTCCCCTGCTCGAGCGGTGCATCGGCGAGTTTCCGGACCGCGTCTTCTACTGGTTCCATCTGACGGAAACCCTGCTGGGGCTGGGCCGGTTTGAAGAGGCCGTTGCAGCGGGAGAAAGCGGCCTTGAGGCGGCCGGGCGGGTACCTTCAGAGAAATCCCGCGTTGATGCCGCCATGATCTGCCAGATGCTGTCGGCAGCAATGCTGGAGCGGGCCTCCGACCCGCGTGATCTACTTGAAACGGGACTGGCGCTTCATCCCGGGAACTACGGGCTTCAGCTTACGAAGGCGCGCCGCGAGCTTCTGTTCGGCGATCCGGCCAAATCCCTGCCGATCGCGCGCGCACTCCAGTCGGTTGACCCCGCCAGCCTTGCTCCGGGCCTCATCGCCTATGACCGCGACATCTTCGGGCGTTATGCGGCTGAAATGGAGATTGCCAGCCTTTCACGGCTCGGCCGCTGGACGGAAGCGGCGCAACTCATCGCGGCCAACGCATCGAGGCTGAGAGGCTAGATCAACGCGCGTGCCGCCGTGTGGCGCGCACCAGCGCGGCAGCTGCCCTGTCATAGGACTGGAATGTCTTCAGGTAATTCTGGATCTTGGTAATCGAACGCGAGTCGCGTGTACGCGGCGAGGAAAGATGCCACACGTTGCCGCCGGCATTGACTTCAATCGCATAGGGTTTGCCCGTGCTGTGGTCCTTGACGATGT
>JBIIGF010000051.1:0-7947 GCA_044236665.1 Aestuariivirga sp.
CGCTGGAGAAGATGGACCCGCTGGACATCCTCGCCTACCAGTACGACATCGTCTGCAACGGCGTGGAGCTTTCGTCCGGCGCCATCCGTAACCATCGCCCCGAAGTGATGAAGAAGGCCTTCGAGATCGCGGGCTATCCGGAAAGCGTGCTGCTCGAGAAATTCGGCGGCATGTACCGCGCCTTCCAGTATGGGGCACCCCCCCATGGCGGCATCGCGCCGGGTGTGGACCGCATCGTCATGCTGCTCTGCAATGAGCCGAACATCCGCGAGGTGGTGCTGTTCCCGATGAACCAGCAGGCCGAAGACCTGCTGATGGGTGCTCCTTCCGAGGTGACGGCGAAGCAGCTGCGCGAACTGCACATCCGGCTGAACCTGCCGGAAGCCTGATCCGGCCATCGAGGCTGGTTCAAGCGATGCAACCCATCATGGCCGGGCGTGACCCGGCCATCTTCTTTGGTGGCTCTCCCCAAAAAAATCGCCGGGTCGAAGCCCGGCGATGATGTTGGTGGGGTTTGAGCGTCTCAGTCGTTGGCGGTGACCGTGAGACCGAGCTTGGTGACCGCATCCCCGGGCCTTGCCATGTTGAGCGTGGTGAGGGTCGCGAAGGTCAGTGGTGCCGGGGGCTTCAGGCTGAAGGTGATGGACTTCGGATCATTGAGGAAGGCCGTCACCGCATCCACGGCCTGCTTGGTGAAGGCTTCATTCTGAAGCTGGATCAGCTGCAGCTGCACCATGGGCGGAATGCTGGCGATGAGCGTCTTCTCGTCAATGCCCTGCATGGCGGCGATAAGTGGCAGCGCCTTCTTGAGGATCGAGGCGTCCTCGAAGCGGAGGTCGGCGCCCTTCAGCAGCGTGTTCTGCAGCTGCGGCATCAGGTTGTCGAGGTTCAGCTCCTGTCCCTCTGTCTGTGCCTGCAGCACGTCCACATAGGCGGCGAGGGGGACCTCCCCGAGGGAGGCGCCAAGCCGCAGCGTGGCAATGTTGCGGCCGGTGAGGCCGAGGTTGAAGGCATAGCCGAGCTTGTCGCCGTTGCGCGTCAGGTCGCCCTCGGTGGTGAGGTCGAGGTTGAGTTCGTTGTAGCCAAGCTGCTTCAGCATGCCGCCGGGGTCCATCTGCGCCACGAGCGCCGCCGGCAGGGCGATATTGTCCACCTTCATCGTGTAGGTGCCCGAGCCCGTATCCGGGTCGCCCGCCCAGTTGGTGTTGATGCCATCGATGCTGATGGCCTGTCCGCCAGCAGTGATCGTGACCTTGCCGGTGCTCATCTGCTTTGCATAGGTGGTGGAGGCCAGCAGCTCCTCCTCAGAGGTTGGCGTGGCGCTGGTTGTCCGGATGTGCCAGCCCTCGACATCGACCGTGGGAATGCTGATCGTCAGATCAGCGCCCTGGCCCTTGAAGCTGATCGAGCTGTTGGCGAAATTGGCCTTTCCGATCAGGTAATGGGCCGCGCCTTCCTCGCTGATGCCGCTGAAGCCGGCTTCGCCGATCTTCAGTGTCACGGCGGGGTCCTCGCCCTGTTCCGGCTTCGAGAGCGTGAGATTGGTGATGGTCACCTGGCCGTTGCCATCATCCTTCAGGGCTTCATAGCTGGGCTTCGCCGCCGTCTGTCGTTCGAGGTTGGCGAGGAAGGCCTGAATGGCTGCAGGAACATCCGCCGCCTGCGCGAGGCCGGGAAAGCCCGCTGCCGAGGCCAGGAAGGCGATCGTGAAGATTTTGTGGAACAGACGCATAAAGGCTCCTAGTCACTGGACGAAACTGATTTTCGCCAGCATATGGGATCGCATCAAGCAGTGAAAGACATTCCCGCGATCAATCCGGCTGCAGCCGGACATGTGATCGGGGCACGATTCAAGGATGGAGACGTGATGAGAAACTTCCTCGCCGCTGTTGTTCTGGCGGTGTCGCTCCTTGCGGTACCGGCAGCCGCTGAGGCGGCTACCGCGAAGCCCACAGCGCAGGAAGAACTGCTGCTGAAGAAGAAGCAGGCCGCGGACGCAAAGAAGGCCGCTGAAGCGAGGAAAGCCGCTGAAGCGAGGAAAGCCGCAGCCGCCAAGAGAGCCGCTGAAGCCAAGAAGGCCACCGAGGCCAAGAAGGCTGCCGAGGCGAAGCAGATTGCAGCGGCGAAGAAGGCCGCCCAGCAGAAGAAGCTTGCCGATGCCAGGAAAGCTGCCGAGGCGAAGAAGGCTGCTGAAGCAAGGAAGGCGGCTACGGCACGGAAGCTGGCGGAGGCGCGCACCGCGAGGCCCGGCAGCCGCTGCAGCGGATTCCTGAACTGCATGTTCGGTGGCAAGCCGCGCGTGGGCGTGCTGCGGGTATCGACCGGCAACGGCGCGGCCCGCAGCGTGGCGGACCAGCCGACGGGCGAGGACATCAACTGGGCTCAGGCCTCGCAGTACAAGGCCGGGTCACTTGTCGTCATCACGCGCGAGCGGGCCCTTTACTTTGTCACCGGCCCCGACACGGCCCGCCGCTATAGCGTGGGCGTTGGCCGCGAGGGGTTCCAGTGGTCAGGCACGGCGCGTATCGTCAACAAGGCGGAGTGGCCGGCCTGGCGTCCGCCGGCGGAGATGATCAAGCGGGAGGCCGCAAAGGGCCACATGCTGCCGGACATGATGGAAGGCGGCCCCGACAATCCGCTGGGCGCGCGGGCACTCTACATCGGCGGCAAAATCTACAGGATTCACGGCACCAATGCGCCGGCCTCGATCGGTACCGCCTCGTCCTCAGGCTGCATCCGCATGATGAATGCCGATGTGATCGAACTCTATGACAAGGTGAAGATCGGAGCGCCGGTCGTTGTGGTTCAATAGCCCCGGCGGGACGCAGGGCGCAGCACGGAAACGACGAAGGGCCGCAGAGACTGCGGCCCTTTTCGTTCGTATTCCGGAAGAACTGACCCCGGAGGCAATTGCCATCCGGGGTCCAGTCCTGAAGTCTCAGAAGGTCAGGCCTTCTTGGCAGCCTTCTTTGCAGCCTTCTTGGCCGGCTTCTTGGCGGCCTTCTTGGCAGCAGCCTTCTTGGCCGGCTTCTTTGCAGCAGCCTTCTTTGCAGCCGGCTTCTTGGCGGCCTTCTTGGCGGCCTTCTTGGCAGGCTTCTTCGCAGCTTTCTTCGCAGCCATCGCTGTCTCTCCTAGAGTTGTTAGTGCCCCACAACGCAGGTAAGCCTCACACCGACGGCTGGCATGTAAGATCCGTGCTTGACCGTCATTGTCGTGTTTCATGCACCCACTTGTGTGATTCGGCAATATGCCGACAACATGTGGTATATGTCAAAAATCCCGCTAACAATAGGTAAATGCAGGGAAATCGCTGCAGTTGGTCCTTGTACGGAGCAATGCTGCGAATCCTGCAGAAAAGCCTGTAAAACAAGGCTCTGAAGAAGGTCCTCCGTGGGCGGATGAAAGGCCTGTTTTGGGCCTTTCCGGCGCGCGTATTCTGTCAAGTGCCGAAAGCCCCGTGTGGCGGAATCTGTGGAAAAATTATCGCGCGGCGGCCGTCCGAAGGGCCTCAGACGCCTCTTTAAAGGCCCTGTGCGGACCTTGGCGGCATACGTTCGATGCTTTTCCTCCTTGTGTGAGAATCGGCTTCCGCCGCTTCAGGAGGCACCAAAAGCAGGAAGGCCGGGCGCAAAGCCCGGCCTTCCAAAACTCCGTCAGATGCTGGAGGCTGTTACGAGCAGCCGCTCGTCGAGCCGCAGGTGTCGCACTTCAGGCAGGTGCCGTTGCGCACCATGGTGAAGTTGCCGCATTCGGAGCAGCTCTCGCCCTCATAGCCCTTCATGCGGGCCTCGGCGCGCCGGTCATTGGCGGTGATGACGGCAGCCTCGATGGCGACCGACATCTCCTGGCGGGTTTCAGTGACAACGCCTGCATCCGCCAGGGCGAGCGCGCCCTGCGCTTCCGCGCGGATCTGCACTGCGGCCTGCGCACCTGCCACGGCTGGGCCGGATTGCGCGCCTGACATCACCACCACATTTGAGGAGGCGAGGTTGGGCTTGCGCACGAAACCGGAAGACAGCACGCGCGCTGCGGGCACGCGCGGCGCCTCACCCGCCCCTTCGCCCTTGCCGAGCGAGTCGAAGCCCATCTCCGAAGCTTCGACATGGGCGAGATCGCTGCGGCCCAGGTAGGACACGGCCAGTTCGCGGAACACATAGTCGAGGATCGAGGTTGCGTTCTTGATCGAGTCATTGCCCTGCACCATGCCGGCGGGCTCGAACTTCGTGAAGGTGAAGGCATCCACGAATTCTTCCAGCGGCACGCCGTACTGCAGGCCAACCGACACGGCGATGGCGAAGTTGTTCATCATGGCGCGGAGGGCGGCACCCTCCTTGTGCATGTCGATGAAGATTTCACCCAGCTTGCCATCGTCGTATTCGCCGGTGCGGAGATAGACCTTGTGGCCGCCGACGACCGCCTTCTGGGTATAGCCCTTGCGGCGGTGAGGCAGCTTCTCACGGGCGCGTTCACGCTCGACGACGCGTTCGACGATCTTCTCGACGACCGTTTCGACGCGGGCCGCCATGGTCTTGGTCATCAGGGCTTCGCCGGCGTCCTCGGCCTCTTCCTCGTCATCCGAGATCAGCTGCGCGGAGAGCGGCTGCGAGAGCTTGGAGCCGTCGCGGTAGAGCGCGTTGGCCTTCAGCGCCAGCTTCCAGGACAGCATGTAGGCGTTGGTGCAGTCCTCGACGGCTGCGTCGTTCGGCATGTTGATGGTCTTGGAGATGGCGCCCGAGATGAAGGGCTGGCTTGCCGCCATCATGCGGATGTGGCTCTCGACCGAGAGATAGCGCTTGCCGAGGCGGCCGCAGGGGTTGGCGCAATCGAACACCGGCAGGTGCTCCGGCTTGAGGCCGGGTGCGCCTTCGAGCGTCATGGCGCCGCAGACATGGACATTGGCCTTCTCGATGTCGGCCTTGGCAAAGCCAAGGTGCGAAAGCATGTCGAATCCGAAGTCATTGAGCTGCGCATCGGTGAGGCCCAGCACATCGCGGCAGAAATCCTCGCCCAGCGTCCACTTGTTGAACACGAACTTGATGTCGAAGGCGGAGGCGAGGCCCGCCTCGATCTTGTCGATCTGCTCTTCGCCGAAGCCCTTGGCCTTCAGCGCCGCGTGGTTGAGGGCCGGGGCTTCCGAGAGCGAGCCATGGCCCACGGCATAGGCGATGATCTTCTCGATATCCGCCTGGCCGTAGCCCAGCGTACGCATCGCCTCCGGCACTGCCTGGTTGATGATCTTGAAGTAGCCGCCGCCGGCCAGCTTCTTGAACTTCACCAGCGCGAAGTCGGGCTCGATGCCGGTGGTGTCGCAGTCCATCACGAGGCCGATCGTGCCGGTTGGCGCGATCACCGTGGCCTGGGCGTTGCGGTAGCCATGCGTTTCGCCGAGCGACACGGCGAGGTCCCAGGCGCGGCGGGCCGCCACGGCGAGATCCTTGTCCTTGAGGTCGGTCTCGTCAAGGGCGACCGGAACGGTGCGCAGGCCCTCGTAACCCACTGCGGCACCGTAGGCGGCGCGGCGGTGGTTGCGCATGACCCGCAGCATGTGCTCGCGGTTCTTGCTGAAGCCCGCGAAGGGGCCGAGTTCCTTCGCCATTTCGGCGGAGGTGGCATAGGAGATGCCGGTCATGATGGCCGAGATGGCAGCACAGATGCCGCGGCCTTCATGGCTGTCATAGGGAATGCCGCCGGTCATCAGCAGGCCGCCGATGTTTGCGAAGCCCAGGCCCAGCGTACGGAAATCATAGGAAAGCTTGGCGATTTCCTTGGAGGGGAACTGCGCCATCATCACCGAGATTTCGAGCACCACGGTCCACAGGCGCACTGCATGCTCGAAGGAGGCGATGTCGAACCGGCCGGTGGCGGCGTCGCGGAACTGCAGGAGGTTCAGCGAGGCGAGATTGCAGGCCGTATCGTCAAGGAACATGTATTCCGAGCACGGGTTGGAGGCGCGGATCTCGCCCGAGGCGGGGCAGGTATGCCAGTCGTTGATGGTCGAATGATACTGGATGCCCGGATCGGCCGAGGCCCAGGCCGCATAGCCGATCTTGTCCCACAGGGTGGAGGCCTTGAGCGTCTTGGTCACCTTGCCGGAAAGCCTCGAGGTGAGCTTCCATTCGGCATCGCGCTCCACGGCGTGCAGGAACTCGTCGGTGACGCGCACCGAGTTGTTGGAATTCTGTCCTGACACCGTGCGGTAGGCCTCGCCATCCCAGTCGGTGTCATAGGTGTCGAACTCGAGCTCCGTGTAACCCTGCTTGGCGAACTGGATGACGCGCTTGATATAGTTGTCGGACACCAGCGCCCTGCGGGCATCCTTCACGGCACGCTTCAGGGCCGGGTTGCGGTCGATCTCGTAGCAGTCCTCACCGGGGCCTTCGCAGTTCACGCAGGCCTTCATTACCGCCTGCAGGTGCTTCTTCACCGTCTTGGAGCCGGTGACGAGGGCGGCGACCTTCTGCTCTTCCTTCACCTTCCAGTCGATGAACTCCTCGACATCGGGATGATCGACATCGACGATCACCATCTTGGCGGCGCGGCGCGTGGTGCCTCCGGACTTGATGGCGCCCGCCGCGCGGTCGCCGATCTTGAGGAAGCTCATCAGGCCCGACGACTTGCCGCCGCCTGACAGCCGCTCGCTTTCGCCACGCAGATGGCTGAAGTTGGAGCCGGTGCCGGAGCCATACTTGAACAGCCGCGCCTCGCGCACCCACAGATCCATGATGCCGCCCTCGTTCACGAGGTCGTCGGCCACCGACTGGATGAAGCAGGCATGGGGCTGGGGATGCTCATAGGCGGACTTGGACTTGGTCAGTCGGCCGGTATCAGGATCGACGTAGTAATGGCCCTGGCCGGGGCCATCGATGCCATAGGCCCAGTGCAGGCCGGTGTTGAACCACTGCGGTGAATTGGGCGCACATTTCTGGGTGGCCAGCATGTAGCAGAGTTCGTCATAGAAGGCGCGCGCGTCTTCCTCGCTGGTGAAATACTTGCCCTTCCAGCCCCAGTAGGTCCAGGTGCCGGCCAGGCGGTTGAACACCTGCGTCGACGAGCGCTCGCCGGTGTAGCGCTCCTTCTCGGGCAGCTTGGCAAGAGCGTCCTCATCGGCAACGGAGCGCCAGAGCCAGGAGGGAACTGTCTCTTCTTCAACGCGCTTCAACGCCGCCGGAACGCCCGCCTTGCGGAAATACTTCTGGGCCAGGATATCGGTCGCGACCTGGCTCCAGGAGGAGGGCACATCGATGTTCTCGAGCCGGAAGACGATGGACCCATCTGGGTTCTTGATCTCGCTGGTGGCGCGGCGGAAGTCGATCTCCGCATAGGCGTCCTGTCCGGCCTTGGTGTAGCGGCGTTCAATGCGCATGGTCTTCAAATCCCTCTTTTTTAATTCATTGCCACGGGCGCGCGACATTGCGCCTGCGGTGCTCCGTCCACCCAGTTGCCAAACACACAACCTCCACCCCGGAAACCGCCGTCCCCGAGCGTTTGAGGCTCAACATTTGAGTTATCCGCGATGGAAGATGGCTCTACGGAGCACGTCTTCCCTCAGCCCCCTCAGTCTTGATCCGAAGATAGTACCGAGCGGTCGGGGGCGTCAATGGCTAGTGTGTTAATGAAAGGTTAACACCATATCTTGTGGCCACAACCCGACGCCCCGTGTGGATGAGGATAGATTCACCCGATTCTCTCCGGAAGCTCAAGAACTCCCTAGGCTTATGCGCGCTGTCCACAGGCGCCGGCCTCCCGTGGGAGGGCAAAGCGCGCGGGTGTCAAGGCGATACTGTGAAAGAGGGGGTGGCAATTTCCGCAGCGCATCCCCGCTATCCACAGGCGTCCAACGCCAGCCGGGCGTCAGAATTCGGCCTGCTGCCCTTGCGGAACACCGGGTTTGGGCTCCCGAATCGGCCCCAGCCACCACAACAGCAGAAGGGCGGTGCAGGTGAGGCC
>JBIIGF010000052.1:0-7940 GCA_044236665.1 Aestuariivirga sp.
GTCGGTTGCGGTGGATGACATCATCTCGTTCATCGCGGCCATGGCACGCTCATGCTGCTCGCGCAGGATCATGGCGGCCTGGTTGATCTGCCCGCCGGAGGTCTGTTCCAGCTTGGCGATTTCGTCCTCGAGATTGCGGTTCGCCAGTGCCGACTGCTCGGCGATGATGCGGCTGATGTCCTTTGCCTTGGCCTCAGAGGCGGCAAGCGATTCTTCGATCAGGTTCATGTAGCTGCCAATCACCTGGTCGATCTCCGCCGTGCGCTTGGCCGTATCGGCGACGAGCTCGTCGAGCGCCTCCTTCTTGGCCGCCAGAACGCGCTCGATCTCGCTGTTGAACTTCTCGACCGACCGCTCGACAAGGATCGATGCATCGTCCATGCGCTCCGAGACGCGGGCTGACGTGACCTCGAGACGGCCGGCGAGTTCGGAGGAAATGGCTTCGATGCGCTCGTCCATGGCGCCGGCGGCGGTCGCCAGCTGGTCCGCCAGGAAGGCGTTGGCGGTTTCGACGTGCTTGGAGAACTTGCGGTTCGCCTCCTCGAGGCGGAGCGCGGTGTTGATCGACACCTGCTCCAGATCGCGGCTGACCTTCTCCACGCGCTCAGCCAGTGAGCCGGCGTCCTCGGTGATGCGGCCGGTGATCTGGGCGGTGGTTTCGTTGAGGCTCTGGTTGAGTGCCTCGGTGGCCTTGCCGAGATCGGAGATGATTTCGGATGACGCCTCGTTGAGCAGGCTGGCGAAGCGCTGGCCGGTGCCATCGAGCTTCCCCGTGATGTCGCCCGACACGCTCTCGAGCAGGGTCGTCGACTGGTCGAAGCGCTGGCTGAGGATGTCTGCCGTCTGTTCGATGCGCGACAGCAGCGATGTGCCCGCCGTGTCGAGCTGCGAGGTGACCTCGGAGGAGGCCTGCTCGAGGCGCTGCGCCATGATCTCGTTGACCTCGCTCACCTGGCGGGTGACGCGCACCGCCGTATCGGCGAAGGAGTCGGTCATGTCGTTGGCGGTCTTGTCGATCTGGTCCGCCATGATCTTGGTGTTGGCGGCAAACAGGGCGGAGATGTCGGCGGTGGTGCGGTCGAGCTGCTCGGTGAGCGTCTTCGTCTTGTCGGTGAACAGTCCTGAGAGGCTGTTCCAGGTGACGTCGAGCGTTTCCGACAGGCGCTGGGCATTGGTGGAGAACAGGCCCGAGATACGTTCCGAGGTCTGCTCGAACTCACCCGCGACCTTGCTGGTGTTGGTGGTGAACACGTCCGACAGCTTGAGCGACGTCTGTTCGAGTTGGCTGTTGAGGCGCTCGGTATTGGTGGTGAAGATGTCGGACAGGTGCGTTGAGGTATCGTCGAGCCGCTTGGTGAGCGTTTCGGTCGATGTGCCGAACAGGGTGGACAGCTCCGTGGCCGCAAGTTCCAGCTGGCTGCCGAGCCGGTCGGAGGTCTGGTCCATCAGGCTGCCCAACTGCTGCGATGACTGGTCAAGCTGCAGCGTGAGGCGGTCGGTGACGGAGGCCACCTTGGAGACGGTGTCGCCGGTGGTGTTGCTGATGTAGTCGGTGATACGCTGCGCCGTCTGCTCCAGTTCGCCGCTCATGTGAGCGGACACCTGGTCGAGGCGGGTGTAGAGCTTGCTCGCCGTCTGCTCCAGCTGGCCGGTCATGGAGGAGGTCGTGCCGTCGAGCTTGCTGTAGAGTTGCAGCGTCGTGTCCTCAAGGCGCTTCGTCACCTCTTCGGAAGATGTATTGATCATCTGGACCAGCTCGGTGCGGGCCTTGTCGACATTGTGGACAAAGCTGTCCGATACGCTGATCAGCTTGTCGGTCACGTTGCCGCCGGACTTCTCCACGCGCTCGGTGACGGCAATGCCGGTCTCGGCCATCTCGCGGCTGACGATCTCGGCCGTTTCCTTGAGGTGCGCGGCGATCGTGCCGCTGGTGCTGACGATCAGGTCGTTGAGTGTGCCGGACACCGTCTGCAGCCGGTTGATGACGCCGTCCGAGGTTTCCTCGATACGGGAAGCCAGCCCGGTGCTCACGGTGTCGAGACGGCCGGTCACCAGGGAGTGCATTTCCTGAAGCCGGTTGGTGACGGTGGCATTGGCGTCGTCGATCTTGCCGGTGACGGTGCTCACCGTGGCATTCATGTTGTCGTAGAGCCGTTCTGCCGTGGCATCGATCTTGGTCTCGAGGCCTTCCGAGGCCTTGCCGATCAGATCCTGGAAGAGGCGCGTCGTCTCGTCGAGGCGCATGGTGGCCGATGTCATGGCGCGGGCCACTTCATCCTGCAGCAGTGTCCCGGTCGAACCGATGCGGGCTTCGACGCCGCCGGTTGCCTGCTCCAGCAGGCTGTGGAACAGGGTCGATGCATCGTCGATGCGGCTGCGGGCATTCTCGACCGAGGAGGAGAGAATGGCATTGAGCGTCTCGGCCGACACGCCGATGCGGTCCTCGAGATTGTCGCTGGTGGTGCGGATCAAAGTCTGGAAGGTGCTGGCGGTTTCGCTCAGACGGCTGTTCGCCATCCCCATGACTTGCTCGACCTGCACCAGCACGTCACGCGCGCGCGCATCGAGAAGCCCCATCACGTCGCCGCTGGTGTCGCTCATCAGGCTGCGGAGTTCAGCCGCTGTCTGCTCGAGGCGCGACAGCGCCGTGGCGACGGATCCATCGACCTGACCCACGATGCTGGTGGAGGAGGCATTGAGCCGGCCGGTGAATTCCTCCGTCGCACGGGCGATTGCAATTTCAACACGCGCCGCGGAATCGCCGATGCGCTGGGCCGCGTCGAGGTTTTGCTGGTCGAGTGCGGACAGGATGTGCTGCGAAACCTCGCCGACGCGGGTGGTGGCGGCGGCCGAGCGGTCCTCGATCGTGTAGAGGATGCGGTTCGCCGTTTCTTCCACCCGGGTGCCGACGATGTTCGTCTGCTCGTCGAGGCGGGCAAACACGCCGCCCGCGGAATCGTCGAGCTTGGCGAAGATGTGTTCCGCCCGCGTGCCGATTTCGACGATGAGACGGCCGGTGGTTTCCTCGATGCGGCCGGACATGCCGGTGCTCATCGAGCCCAGTTCAGCGAGCAGCGCGTTGGCGGTCTGGTCGATGCCGGCGAGGAACTGCGTTCCCGCTGCGTTGAGGCGGCCCGCGACGTTGTCCGTCGCGTCATTGATGGCGCCGGCCACACCCGCGGCCGACTGGTCGAGATAGTTGATGAGTTCGCCCCGCGCCTCGGCCACGCGGCTGACATAGTCGCTGGCCACCGTCTGCAGCCCCTGGGTAACGAGGTTGCGGCTCTGCTCGATCATCTGGGTCGCATCGATGCTGGTACGTTCCAGATTGCCCGTCACTTCGTCGGCGATCGATTTGAGGTGGAAGCTGAGGTTGCTGCCGGTGTTCTGCAGGAGGTCGGTCAGGTCGGCGAGCTGCTGGCGCAATTGCTCGGTGGAGGAGATGCTGGCGCGCTCAACCGTGCGGGACACGTCGTCATGAAGGGCACTGAGGTTGTCGATCGAGTCACGGACCGTCTGGGTGACGTTGGCTTCGAGGTCCTGCACGGTGCGGCCGAAGCCGCCGGTCTCGGCGCTGAGCGCCGCCGCCGTCATCTTCATCTGTTCGATCTGGCCACCCAATATGCGCGAGAACTCACGCAGCTGGCCCAGCATCTGGGTGGTGATATCCTCCATCTGGGAGGTTTGCAGGCCGATTTCGGAACCCGCCGAGTTGGCGCGTTCGGCTACGTCGTCCATGGCGCGCACGATATTGCCCGAGACGTCGCGCAGGCCGCCTTCGAGACGGGCGAGCGTATCCTGTGCGGTGGCCACGATGCCGTCGAGATACTTGGTGTTGTTCTCGAGGCGCACCACAAGCGGGTTGGTGTCGTTGCCGATGAGCAGCGTGGCCTGGTGCAGGGCCGCGCGCTGGTTTTCGATGCCGGTCACCAGGCTGCGGATGCGCTCTTCATTGCCGCCAAAGGCACGCTCGACGGCGGCGATCTCCTTGTGAACGATTTCCTCGAGCACTGTGGCGCGCTGCACTGCGTGTTCAACCCCGCCGACCAGCAGATCGATCTCTGATCGCACAGCCTGGGCGATGGTCGTCAATCCCTCGGTTGCGATGTCCTGCGGCCGGATCAGGCGCATGGCAGACTGGAACAGGGCCTCGGACACCTGCCGCATGTCGGCGGCCCGCCACAGAACATAGGCGGACAGCCAGATGACGGAGACGGGAATAAGCAGCAGCGCCATGGCCTGCAGCAGGCCATTGGCCGGCGCCGACCCGGCGAGCATGCCGGAATTGGCGAAGAACCACCCGCCCGACCACAGGGCTGTGAGGATGATGGATACCAGTGCATAGGGCGTGAAGGAGGGCCTGCGGCGCAGCCTTGCAAGCATCATGGCGGTGCCGGGATCGTTCTCGCCCGTGGGGCGGCTTTTGCCGATGGCCGGTTCCGCCGCAGCCCGTGGCGGTTCGCGCCGCTGGGCTTCGGTGTCAGCCTGGCGACGATCGGAACGGCGCTGCTCGGTTGTATTGGCCATTGTCTCTGGTTCCCACACGATTACTCACATACCGGCCCGTAAGGGCGCAGTATTGCCCCACACTGCCGATGCACCGCCCAACCGGATTTGTCATGTCCGGAGCATTGGAACGGGTCCATCGGCAGCAATTTTGCAAATTTCACCATATCCCAATGGTAAAGTCCATTGAACAGGCCAGTGCGGCACTTGGGCCGAATATTTAATATTTGGTTAAGACTGTCCGCTCCCCCCCCCCGGTTTACGTGCCAAATGGGGTGAGGGGGAATTTACCGCCTGCTCAGGTCTTGCCGCTAGACTGGCCGCCCTGCGAGGAGGCGGAGTGATGAAGGCGGGCAAGATACGACCAGACCGGGATCAGACGGATGCCTTCGACCGTGCGCATTTTGATCATTATACCATGCAAAATCAAGAGCTTGCATCAGAGGTTCTGGGACTCTTCCTGGCCCAGTTGCCGCTGACGCTGCAACTGATCGAGACCGCCGCTGGTGCGGAAGAGTGGAAGTTCGCCACCCACTCGCTCAAGGGGTCTTCTGCCGCTGTCGGCGCGCGTAAGTTGCATTATCTTGCGACTGAGCTTGAAAAACTGGCCATCCCCGGTGACGTAAATGTGCGTCTGCTCCGCATCGAGGCACTGAAGGCGGCAGCCAGCGAGTTTCGTGACCTGGCACGCCGCGCCTTTCCTCAGCTTGGCTGAGGCCAAGGCATCAGCCTCCGCAGTTGTGTTTCATCGGCCGATCTCCTAGATAGCCGTTCGACAAAACGAACGCCCAGCGGTGGATAGAGTCATGGCCAAGATTACCTTCATTCAGCACAACGGCACCGAACAGACGGTTGACGGCCTACCCGGCATGTCCGTCATGGAGACGGCAGTCAAGAACATGGTGCCCGGCATCGACGCCGACTGTGGCGGCGCCTGTGCCTGCGCCACCTGCCATGTCTATGTGGAGCCTGAGTGGGTGGAAAAGACGGGCGCACGCAACGCCATGGAAGAGGACATGCTGGATTTCGCCTTTGACGTGCGCGACAACAGCCGGCTCTCTTGCCAGATCAAGGTATCGGACGCGCTCGACGGTTTGCGTGTGAAAGTGCCTGAAAAGCAGTTCTGACCTGATCCCGCATAAGGAGGCACCGATGTCCGAGGTTATCACCACAGATGCCGTGATCATCGGCGCGGGCCCCTGCGGCCTGTTCGCAGTATTCGAACTCGGCCTTCTCGACATCCGCTGCCATGTCGTCGACATCCTTGACAGGCCGGGCGGGCAATGTGCCGAACTCTATCCGGAAAAGCCGATCTATGACATTCCGGCCCTGCCGGTGGTGACGGGTGCCGAGTTGACCGCCCGCCTCATGGAGCAGATCAAGCCCTTCAACCCCAGCTTCCACTTCAACCATATGGTCACAGGCGTGACGAAGCTGGGGGATGCCGATTTCGAAGTGGAAACCGATGGCGGCCTGCGCTTCCGCTCCAAGGTGGTGGTGATCGCGGCGGGCGGCGGCTCGTTCCAGCCCAAGAAGCCACCGATCCCCGGCATCGAAGATTATGAGGGGGCGTCCGTCTTCTATTCGGTGAAGAAGATGGAGGCGTTGCGTGGCAAGGACATCCTGATCGTCGGCGGCGGCGATTCCGCGCTGGACTGGACGCTGAACCTGCAGCCCCTCGCAAGACGTCTGACGCTGCTCCACCGCCGTGACGACTTCCGCGCCGCGCCCGATTCCGTCAAGAAGATGCGCGAACTGGCGGCCGAGGGTAAAATCAGCTTCAGGCTCGGTCAGGTCACGGGGCTCAAGGGCGAAGGTGGCGTGCTCTCCGCAGCCACCGTCAAGGGCAATGACGGCGCCTCTTTCGATGTCGCCTGCAACGCCATGCTGCCGTTCTTCGGCCTCACCATGAAGCTGGGGCCGGTCGCGGAGTGGGGCCTCAACCTTCACGAAAACCTGATCCCCGTCGATACCGAGAAGTTCGAAACCTCGGTCGAAGGCATCTTTGCCATTGGTGACATCAACACCTATCCGGGCAAGCTGAAGCTCATCCTCTCCGGCTTTCATGAAGCGGCCCTGATGGCGCAGAAGGTCTTCAAGCTGAAGAACCCGGGCGAGCGTCTGATGTTCCAGTACACGACATCAAGCTCCAACCTCCAGAAGAAGCTGGGCGTCTCCTGATCTACCCCAGGAACGGAATGGTGATTGTCAGGCTGACACCCAAGGCTTTCCTCCGCCTGGCGGGGAAGGGACAGACATAAGGCAAGACAAGCCCCATGCATCTTCAGAGCGGAATTCCATCAGTCCGCATCCTGGCCGGCAGTGATGAAAGAGTGTGCGCACTCATCGGGCTTGAAGGCCGTGCGCATTCCACCGATGGGGCTCCAGAACCCGGCGACAGTAAGCTTTGCCGCCTTGCGGAGGAGTACCTTGCCCTCTGCAAAGGCTTTTTCAATGGGTAGACGTCGAGACTGCAGGGTGGGAGGTGGTGGGTTGCTGCACGTGCCGTCTTGATGATCTTGCAGGCCTCAAAGGTGCTGCGATTGATCGGGTCCTCGAGAATGAGTGGCCCGATCCACGCTCCCAACGTCAGCTTGCCGCCAATGTTTTCTGATAAAGAACGCAATTCATCTGCGGCTCTATGTCAATCCGACTGACGAGCGTAACCGAATTTCTCAAGTTCCCTCCAGCAGGTTCTTTCAACGATGCCAATCGCTTCAGGAAATTTTTTATACATTTCCTGCATGGATGTTCCGTGGCGTGGGCGCACGTTGCCCTTCGCGTTTATGGCGCTGAAGGTATCCCACATGAACTGTATGCCTGCCCTGTCAAACTCGCTCTGCAGCGTTTCGTATCGCAAATAGAAATCAAGCGCGCTATCGCCATCGAGAGGAGCGATAGACGTGTTCTCCTTCAAATGGTCGGAGTGGTTTTCCAGATATTCAGCGAACGATACGCCACTGCGCTCTCCACCCTCCCAGTAATATCTGGATATCGCGTAGTCGAAGGGATTACGGACGATTGTTAGCTTCCGATAGTTCCGCCACACATCTTCTGTCACATTGATTTTCACAACATGCGCAGGCATGTGGTTATAGAACGTGGGTGTTGTTTCAGGGGTGCCTGCGCCTGAAGTTTGCCGAAGGTAGTTCTGGCAACTCCGAAAGCCAAGGGTCTTCCGAAGTGCTTCATCATGCGGCGTGATGGGCGTTATGACGCAACTGTCACCACAGAATTTGGAAAGGGCAATTTCAAAGGATGTACCAGCCGTCTTCTTTGTCTTTATGAAGATCAACTTTCTGGAATGACAGATAATCATAACTTGCCGTTATCCATTGCCATCGTGCGCGGTTCCGACTTACGATCGTTCTACACTGAACTCAATGTCAATCGCGGGCGTCACAAGATCGGGATGGGCGCGAGCAGGGCATATC
>JBIIGF010000053.1:0-7938 GCA_044236665.1 Aestuariivirga sp.
CATCGTGCAGTGTTCCTCCGTACTGGGGCTTGTGGCGCTCAAATGGCGCGGTGCCTACAACGCCTCAAAATTTGCCATCGAGGCGCTGTCGGATACGATGAGGCTGGAACTGCGCGGCAGCGGCATTTTCGTCTCCCTGATCGAGCCGGGGCCGATCACCAGCAAATTCGTCGAGACCTCGCTGAAAGCCTTCGACGCCAACATCGACGAAGCGCAGTCGCATTATGGCGAGGCCTATGCCCGCCAGCGCGCCAGGCTGGGGCGCGGCGGCTCGGCGCGCTACAAGCTGGGGCCGGAGGCGGTGCTGGAGAAGCTCATCCACGCGGTGGAATCGCCGCGGCCGCAGGCCCGCTATTTCGTGACCAAGCCCACCCTCTACATGGCCATCGCGCGGCGCATCCTGCCGCAGCGGCTGCTCGACCATGTTCTGGACAAGGCCTCCGACCAGTGATCGCCTTGGGCCTTGACGGGCCCTGCGCTTGCCGCCATGGGAACAGGCCTGTTCAGGCTTCCCGGAGTGCCGACCCATGATGATGTATCTCACCTATGTCGCCGTTGCCGCAGTGGCGGTGGTGCTGATCATGGGGCTCGTGAACCTGTTCCGCGGCGGCTCTTCCAACACCTCGCAGAAGCTGATGCGCTGGCGCGTCGGCCTGCAGGCTGTGGCCATCGTGGTGCTGATGGCGGCGCTCTATCTCTCGCAGCGATAAGCTCTGCGAGGGCCCCCGCCATTATCCCCCTGCGCCGGATTGACGGCCGGCCAAGAGGTCAATGCTTGAAGACCGGCGGCGGGCTTCCCATATCCAGGCGCGTTTATTCAATGGCGCTGGCGGAGGGTTGGCCATGGTGCTGGATGGTGATGAAGCGCGGGTGAAGGCGAAGTTCTTCCCGAAGCTTGCCCGCGTGGTGGCGCATGTGCCCTTCGCCGAGGATCTGGTTGCCGCCTATTACTGCGCCTTCGACCGGGCAACGCCGATGCGGGCCAAGGGCATCCTTGTGGGCGCGCTCGCCTATTTCATCCTGCCGCTCGATGCTGTGCCGGACCTGCTGCTCGGCTTCGGCTTCACGGACGACCTTGCGGTGCTGCTTGCCGCCTTCAACGTTGTGCGGGTGCATTTGAACGAGGAGCACCGCCGCCGCGCCCGCGAAATGCTGGCCCGCATCAAGGCGGGCGAGGCCGTTTCCGCGTGACGATGAGAACCGCGCCTGCGCAGACCGCCATGCCGAGGATCTGCACCAGCGTCAGGGTTTCGCCGAACAGCACATAGGCCATCAACGCCGAGACACCCGGCACGAGGAAGATGAGGCTGGCGACGCGGCCCACATCGCCCAGCCGGATCAGCAGCATCAGCAGCGTGATGGCGCCGAGCGACAGGACGATCACTGACCAGCCGAGCGCGAACCATGCCTCGAAGGAACCGTCGAAGCGCATCTCCTCCGTCAGCAGCGCCGCGATGCCGACCACCAGTGTTGCGCCCACATATTGCCATGCGCCGCCGCTGGCGAGGTTGAGCGAGGTGGCAAAGCGCTTCTGGTAGACGGTGCCGAAGGAAATCGACAAAGCACCCGCCACATTCACCGCCGTGGTGAGCGGCGTGATGCCGCCCACCAGCCCGCCATGCAGCTTGGGCGACACCACCAGCGCCACGCCGAGGATACCGACCGCCAGCCCCAGCCAGTGGCGCGCGGTGATTGCCTCCTTCACCATCCAGGCGGCGAGGATCGCTGTCATCAGTGGCTGCAGCCCCACGATCAGCGCCGAAACACCCGCCGGCATGCCATGCGCCACCGCCCAGTAAACCGGCCCCAGATAGCCACCATGCAGGAATGCGCCGGCCACGGCCGCATGAAAGGCCTGCCGGCCCGGCGGCCACGGGGCTGACAGGGCAAGGGCGATGAGCACGAAAAGCACCCCGGCGATGGGAAAGCGGATGGCCAGGAAGGTCAGCGGGTCGGCATGGGGCGCTGAAAGCCTTGCAACCACGAAGCCCGTTGCCCACATGAGCACAAACAGGACAGGAGCCGTGGCAATCAACAGGCGGATGGCGGGTGTTTCTTTCATGATCCCCGCACATTTGCCCGGGTTTCCGCGGCAAAGCGACATTTTAAAACGGGGAGTTCCCATGTTCGATCCACAAAAGCTGCTGGAGCAATTTCTGGGTGGCGGCAAGCCCCAGGAGGGCGGCGCAAAGCCCGGCGGAGTATCTCCCGACTTCATGAAAGGCCTGGCGACCGGTGGTGTCGCGGGCGGCCTGGCGGGCGTTCTGCTCGGCGGCAAGACCAGCAAGAAACTGGCCAAGGGTGCGCTGAAGGTGGGCGGCACGGCTGCCCTCGCCGGCCTTGCCTACAAGGCATATACGCAATGGCAGGCCTCGAAGGCGGCGGCTCCCGCGGCCGAGGCGCCCGCCCCCATGCGCGACATCACCCCTCAACCGGAAGGCACTCCCTTCCTGCCCGCCCCGGTGGCGCAGCGCAATGACATGAGCCTCGCCCTTCTGCGCGCCATGATCGCCGCCGCCAAGGCTGACGGCCACATCGACGCCGAAGAGCAACGCCGCATCTTCGGCAAGCTTGACGAACTCGATCTCGGCATGGAGGAGAAGGCCTTCGTCATCGACGAGCTGCGTAAACCCCTCGACATCGACGCGGTGGTGAAAGCCGCCACCTCGCCGGAACTGGCGCTCGAGATCTATGCCGCGTCCTTCCTGGCCATCGACCCGGATGATCCGGCCGAGCAGGCCTATCTCGCCATGCTCGCCTCGCGGCTGAAGCTTGATCCGGGCCTCAGGATGGCGCTCGAGGCGGAGGTCAGCAAGACGGTGGCCTGACGCCCGGCCTTGCGCTATCTGAGCGGCCATGACGGCGAAGCCCGGACATGAAGGCCCGACCATTGGCTCCCTCGCGCGCGAAAGCTTTTACCGGCTGTTCGCAGACGAGGCGATCCCGCTTGCCGGCAACATTGCCTTCCGCATCCTGTTCTCGGTGTTTCCGTTCCTCATCTTCCTCACCGCGCTGGCGGGCTTCCTCGGCAGCAATGAACTGGCGGAGGGGGTTGTCAACTTCCTGCTCGGAATCGCGCCCGCCGAACTGGTGAAGCCGCTGGCACCCGAAATCCGGTCGATCCTCACCGTGCCGCGCAGCGGGCTTCTGTCGATCTCGGCGCTCATCACCATCTGGAGCGCCATGGGCGGGGTGGACAGCGTGCGCGTCGGGCTGAACCGCGCCTATGACATCCGCGAGACACGCAATGTCTGGTGGCTCTACTTTCAGAACGTGCTGTTCGTCATCGGCTCCGCCATCTTCCTGCTGGTCTTCGCGCTGCTGATCGTGTTTGCGCCGGTGCTGATCCATCTGATCGAGACGCATGCGCCGGCGGTGCGTGGCCATCTCGTGACGCTGGAGCAGTTGCGCTATCCGATCGGCATCACGCTGCTCACGCTGGGCGTGCTGTTCTGCCACCGCGTGCTGCCGGCCAAGACGCTGAGCGTTCTGGAAGTGCTGCCCGGCGTGGTGCTGACGGTGGTGGCATGGGTTCTCATGTCCTCCGCCTTCTCGATCTACTTGCTGAACTTCAATACCTTCGCCTCGACCTATGCATCGCTGTCGGGCGTGTTCACGGCGATGTTCTTCGTCTACCTCGCCGCCCTGGTTCTGATCCTCGGCGGCGAGGTGAACCGCGTGCTGGAAGTGCGCCGCATCATGCGTATGCAGCGCTTTGCGGGCAGGGCCGACGGCGAGGCCTGATCCGGCCTCACCTCACTTGACGGACCAGTCGGGGGTGCGGGTTTGCGATGTCAGCGTCACCTTGCCGGCGAGAATCGTGGCAACGACGCCGATGTCCTTGATCGCCATGGGGTCAACGTCACGCGGGTCGGCGTCGAGAACCGCGAAGTCGGCGAACTTGCCAGCCTCGATGCTGCCGATCCTGTCATTGACGCCGAGCGCATGGGCAGCATCGATCGTCACCATGCGCATGGCCTTCTCGACATCGAGCACGCGCTCGTAGGGCGCGTGAGTCTTGCCGGAGAGTTCACCGATACGGTTGACCGCCACCCACACCTCCTTCAGCGGGCTTGGCACGCCAACCGGCGTGTCCGAATGCAGCGCCACCACGATGTCCTGATCGATGAGTGACTGCATGCGCGATGCCAGCGAGGCGCGGTCAGTTCCGATCTGGGCGGCATTGATGTCGGCCCGCTCCGAGACGTAATAGGGATTGGTGCTGACCAGCGCGCCCAGTGCCTTCAACTGCCGCGCCTGTGCGGTTGATGAGATACCGAAGTGCTCGAAGGTGAAGCGATGGTCGAAGCGTGGCGTTTCGGCCTGCAGTTCCGCCAGTGCGTCGAGCGTGATCTGGTTTCCGCCGGAGCCGTTCGAATGCACATGCAGCTGGAAGCCCGCCTCCCACCACGGCCGCATGGCGGCGGTGAAGGCGTCCTTGCTGTCGAACATGAACAGGCCCTTGTAGCGGTCATCATTCACGTAACCGGGGTACTGCAATTCCATGCCAAGGCTGACGAAGGCGTCATCTGCGAAGAATTTGACGCCGTTGAACATGATGCGCTCATTGCTCTGAGCCCTGAGGGCAATGCCCTGGTTGACGGCATCCTTGCCGTAAAGTTCTTCGAAGGTCACGCCGTCGATGACATGCACGATCCTGGCGAGACTATCCGGCTGGCCGAAATACTGCTGCGTCAGTTGCTGCTCGAGCTTGAGGTTCACACCGCCGAAGAACAAATCCCCCGTGGTGGTGACGCCCGCCTGCTGCATGAGGGCACCGAGGTAGCGCAGGCTCTTCATCCCCTCCTCGGGCGTGAGCAGATCGGACAAAGGCTTCAGCATGATGAGCTTTGCCGCTTCTGTGCCGAGGAACTGCCCGTTCGAGCTGCCATCCGGGTTGCGGCCCGCGCCGATCGTCTTCGCTACGTCGTCGTTGGTCACGCCGACATATTCAATGGCGGCGGAATTGGCGAAGACGAAGTGCTCCGAGGCATCCCAGATATAAATGGGGTTGGTCTTGGAAAGCTGATCGAGTTCCTCGCGCGTCGGGAACTTGCCACCCATCGCCACCACGTCATAACCCCATGTCATGATCGGTTCCGTCGGCGACTTCGCATTGGCCACATAGCCTTTCAGGGCCGACATGGCGTCAGGCAGTGTCTTCACGCCGGGGAAGTCCGGTCCATAGGGGTTCCTCAGCGGGAAAAAGCTGAGCGGCGGGCGGCTGATGGCGATGGAGCCCATCACCGGGTGGCCGTGCGCCTCGACGAAGCCCGGGTAGATGACCTTGTCCTTGAATGTCTCGTTGATCGTGTAGGGAAAGCGCTGGAGCCAGGGCTCAAGGTCCTCAAGCGATCCGACGGAAAGGATGCGGCCATCCTTGACCGCGACTGCCGTACCTTCCGGCCAGCCGGGGTCCATGGTCACGATCTTTCGGGCCACGAACACCGTGATGGTGTCGGTCTTCTCCTGTGGCGCATCCATCAGCGACGGCGGCATCGGCGTGAGGTAGGGGCGGTTTGCCTGCCTGATGGCGCTGACATCGAGGCTCGAAGCGCCGCCATCGTTCGCAGTCGTATCACGAAACAACTGGTCATTCATCGCAAGCTTGTCATTGAGCGCGATGGCCTCGCGAAACATCGGCGCAAGCTCGGTCACGCAATAGGTGCCCCAGTCTTCCGGCGCGCCCGAAGGGGTCAGGTGGCTTGCGCCGATGCGCGGCTGATGATTTGCGTGAGCCCAGGCGTTAGTTGACACCGCCATGCTCAATATGGATGCGCAGGCGATGACAGCAGCGACGTTACGGACGGGCCTGTTCATGACAACTCCTGTGACAGCGCGTGGATGCCAACTATGTTCAAGGTCTTTGCTGCTTACAAGTTAACTCAGCGCATGGTGCGGTTGAACATGCGCATGCATGTGCGGGCGGCTCACCTTGCCTGTCTTGCCTTTTTGGTACCTCCGCAAACGGGACGTTGCGCCAAGATCCGTGTTGCGCGGCCTTCTGGCACAATATAAGTTTTGCTATCCATCATGCCAAACAGGGAACCACTGAAGATGTTTTCTCCGGTACGCGCCGTTGCTCTTTCAGCGCTTCTGGCCCTCGGCCTTGCCGCCAGTTCTGCCGCGCAGGCTCAAACGGCGCGCTCCGGCCCGGCCATTGTCGCTCCGTCGCTTGCCGGCAAGGTCGATGGCTATTCCGGAAAGTCCGACCGCTACATGTGGGAAACCTTCACCTCGATCGTGAAGCCCGCGGCCACACCCGGAAAGGCGGTTTTCGAAACCTGGGCAACGGATGAGGACATCTATCAGGCCAATCCCTCCTGGCCGTCCGCCGAGTCTGAGCGGCGCATTCATGCGAGCCGCAGGCAGACGAATTTCCATCTCTCGGGAACCGACCTGCCGCCCTGCGCCACGCCGGAAAATCCTTGGGTGGCCAGTTTCCCGCTCGATGGGTGCCTTGCCGAGGTCGTCTACCGCGACAGGCTGCAGTATAACTACATCGTCAACAACGGCCTCAATACGCAATCCGGCGCGGCTGCATTCTATGCCTTGCGCAAGCCCGTGAGCTTCCCCGGCAAGTCCATGGCCATCAAGGTGGACTGGGTTCCGATCACCGACCTGCTGAAATGGGTACCCGAACTGGGAACCCTTCGGAATGTCCGCAAGACCTATTACACGGTTGTATCGGAAGGCGTTGAATATGGCATGGTCGCCATGCACATCTCGACGGCGGCCAACCCCGAATGGGTCTGGGGCACGTTCGAGCACCAGAACAATCCGGGCCGCTGCGATGCCATCGGCTGCTATGACAGCTTCGGTGCCCGCAAGCCGTCTGTCCCGCCGAACCAGAGCCAGGCCAACACGCAATATGGCGCCTGTGCCAAGACGCCCGAGCTGAAGTCCATGATGAAGAGCGCCGGGCTCAGCGCGGTGTTCGAGAACTACTGCCTGAAGTCGACGCAGGTGACCTACACCAACTCCGCCGGGGCGCCCACGGTGCTGACCAACTCGGTCACCGAGCGGCTTTCGGTCAATGGCGAGCTGATCGGCTCCTGCATCAGCTGTCACGCCAACGCGGCCTTCGGTGCCGATGGCGCGCCGACCCCGGCTGCGATGACCATGCTGGCCTACAACCCGGTGGGCAAGCCCACCGCGTCGGTCTTCGAGAATGCGAAGGCCAATGACTTCATGTGGGGCATCATCAACTTTCTCAGCAACGACTGAGCCTGGAGGGGAGGGCCGCGCCGCGGCCCTTCTTTCAGCGTTCTGACGGATCGAATGCCTTGAAGTGCTTCGAGAGCTTCAGGCCCTGCCGCTGATAGTTGGAGCCGATGCCCTGGCCGTAAACGCGTTCCGGGGCTTCGGTCAGCGGCTCATAGACCAGGCGCCCGATGATCTGGCCATCCTCGAGGATGAAGGGCACCTCGTGGCTTCTGACCTCGAGCACGGCGCGCGCGCCCTCGCCATGACCTGAGCTGTGGCCGAAGCCGGGGTCGAAGAAGCCGGCGTAGTGCACGCGGAATTCGCCGACCAGCGGGTTGAAGGGCGTCATCTCCGCCGCATAGGCGGGTGGCACCCTTACTGCTTCCTTGGACGCGAGGATGTAGAACTGGTCCGGATCGAGCACCAGCGATCCGCGCTGCCAGATCGGTTCCCAGTAATCGAGCACATCCAATGCGCCCTTGCGGTCCACGTCGATCAGGCCGGCGTGGCGCTTGGCGCGGAAGCCCACCGGCCCGTCCCCATCCAGCGTCGAGAGGTCGACGCACAGCGCGAGCCCGTTGTCGATGTTCACTTCGCCCGAAGAAATCAGCCCTTCGCGCGCGTGGAGTTCGCGGATCAGCTCATCCGTCGCAAGGCTCGCCCCCTGCCGGAAGCGGATCTGTGACAGGCGCGAGCCTTCGCGCACCAGAATGGGGAAGGTGCGGGGCGAGA
>JBIIGF010000054.1:0-7890 GCA_044236665.1 Aestuariivirga sp.
CCTGAGGCCGAAGTGGAACAGGATGTCGGGTGCAGGGGCATCCGGCTCCAGTTGCAGCATCATCGTCGCCTCGAAGGGGCAAATCTCCCAGCCTGTGACGGGTGCATGGGTTTCCCAGACGACGGGTGCTGCCACATGGTCGCGCAGGTGCTGCCCGAGATGGGGCATGTCGGCAATGACGGGAATGCCATGTTCGCGGAGATGCGCCGCAGGGCCGAGGCCCGACACCATCATCAGCTGCGGCGTCTGGATCGCGCCGCAGGCCAGCACCACGGCCTTCGCCGCGCGGATGTCACCGCGTGAGGTCACCGCGCCCACGGCGCGGCCCGCCTCGATGATGAGCCGTTCCGCCAGGCATCCGGTCCAGATTTCGAGGTGCCGGGGAAGTGCCGCCAGTGGGTGGAGGTAGGCAACCGAGGAAGATTGCCGGAGCCGCCCCTTGGCATTCAGCGGGAAGAGACCGACGCCCGGTCGCACCTCCCGCTCGAAATTCACTTCCTCAAGGCCCAGTTCCAGCCCCGCCGCGATGAAGGTGCGGCTGGCCGGGTGGCAGGGTGCCGTTTCAATCGTGATGGTGTCGCGGATGCGCTGGAGGTAGGGTGCCATCGCCCGTGCGTTCCAGCCCGTGGCGCCGAGGCGCTCCCATGTATCGAAATCCGAGGGCGGCGGGGGAATGAAGGCGCAGTCATTGTGGTTGGCGCAACCGCCCAGCAGCTTGGCCCGCGCATAGCGAAGCTGCGGGGCCGTTCCGGGAAGTGTCGCGGCGGTGAAGCCCCAGTCATAGGCCTCGGTCTGCTCATCCAGCCGCTTCAGGTCGGTCGCGGCGGGGTCGCCCTCGTCGGGCTGTCCCGCTTCCAGAAGAATGATGCGGCCTGTGGTTCTCTCACTTAGCCGCTTGGCGACGACGGCCCCGGAGGAGCCGCCGCCGATGATCAGATAGTCGCAAATCACTGCCATGCCGCCAGACTAATCAAGCGGCATGGCCTGTCCACTATTTCCAGAAGTCGTTTGCGTCGGCGGCTGCCTTGGCGGCGGTCGCACTTTCGCAGAATTCCTTCTCGTGCAGCGCACCTTCCGACAGGATGATGCCCTTCGCCGTGCCCAGCATCAGCAGGATGTCGGTGTAGCGCTCAAGCTGCTGGTCCGGTGTCAGTTCCGGGGGGCCTGCGGCGATGATCTCATCCATCACCTTGGCGACTCGCGGCGCGTCGATGTCGATGCCATTGCACAGCAGGGCTGCTGCTGAATTATAGGCGATCAGATTGATGGTCGCATGCTGCGTGTCGGTCAGAACGCCATTGGTGTTTTCAAGCGCGGCCTTCCAGGCGGCGTCGATGCGGAAGTCATCCGCCAATGCGGGCGCTGCGCCGCCCAGTGCCAGGATGCCGAACAGCGTGGCTGCGCCAGCCGCGCGGCGGAGCGTGGAAACGGAAATCATTGTCATGCTCCTGATCAATAGCCGTAGACCCGGCGGGTCCAGGTGTCGGAAATGGCGCCGTACCGGTTGTAGCACAGGCGCTGGGCGGGATAGCAGGACACGTTGGGATCGGGCCTGTAGACCTGATACCAATAGGGGTCGTACTGGCCTGGCGGATAGGCGGGCTGGTAGCCCTTGTAGTAGTGCGGCTTCTTCGGCCGCGCTGCATCGGCAATCGCCGCGCCCACGGCGAGGCCTGCAACGCCGCCGACGATGGCCGCCCCGCCGGGGCTGATGCCGCCAGCCTGAGCGCTGTGCTGCAGCCCCACGATGGTGGCAGCCGCCAGAAGCGATGAAAGCAGAAGCCTGCGGCCCTGCTTGCTGATGTCGCCAAGTTTCATAGTGCCCTCCTTCATGAATTTCAGAATACGCGCCGTTCAGCGGTCCGTCAAAACAACTGCCGGTAACAATTGCAAGACGAAAGCCGCCCCGGGTCAATCCGGAGCGGCTCTCCTAGTTTGCAATACCGGCAATGATGCGGCGAAGCTCAGGCTTTTGGGCGAACCGCGTTGGTATAGGCATCCATCAGGGTGCGGCTGATATTGCCCGGCTTGAACGTGTAGGGGCCGATTTCGGCCACCGGCGTCACTTCGGCGGCGGAGCCAACGATGAAGCACTCGTTGAAGGTCGAAAGCTCCTCCGGCATGATTCGGCGCTCGATCAGCTCAAGGCCCTGTTGCCGGGCCAGTTCGATCACCGTCTGGCGGGTGATGCCATTGAGGAAGCAGTCGGCGATCGGGGTGTGGATGGCGCCGTCACGGGTGAAGAAGATGTTGGCCCCGGTGCATTCGGCCACGCGGCCCTGCCAGTCCAGCATCATTGCGTCGGCATAGCCCTTCTTCTCCGCCTTGTGCTTGGAGATGGTGCAGATCATGTAAAGGCCGGCAGCCTTGGCGTGGACAGGGGCGCATTGCGGGTCCGGGCGGCGGTAGTCGGCGATATCGAGCTTGATGCCCCTCATCTTGGTTTCGGGATCGAACATCGACGGCCAGTGCCAGGTGGCAATCGCCACGTGAATCTTGTTGTGCTGGGCCGACACCGCCATCATTTCCGAGCCACGCCAGGCGACGGGGCGCACATACTGGTCGCCGCCGCCATTCAAGGCCACCACCTTGTCCTTGGCGGCGTTCAACTGCTCGACCGAATAGGGAATCTCGAAATCCATGATCTCGGCCGACTTGCGGAACCGGATCGAATGCTCGGTGGACTTGAAGATCGCGCCGCCATAGGCGCGCTCGCCCTCGAACACGCTGGAGCCGTAGTGCAGGCCATGCGTCAGCACATGGACCTTGGCATCCCCCCAGGGCACGATTTCGCCGTTGAACCAGATCCAGCCCTCGCGCTTGTCAAAGGGAATGCCTGCCATGGTCTTGTTCTCCTTGAAGGATTATATCGTATCCGAAAAACCAGCCCGGAAGACGGTTCGCGCAATACAATGCCGTTATGAGGTGGACGAACGTAACGATGGGGGCTAAATATGTCAATATGGCTGACGTAATTACCAGTTCCGCCCCCGGCGAGGCCAGCTTGAGCGAGCAGGACACCGTTGCCCTGATCGAGCTGATGTTCTTCGCCTACCGCGACTTCGTATCCGACCCGGATGAAATCCTGGGCCAGTTCGGCTTCGGCCGCGCCCACCACCGGGTTCTCCATTTCGTCGGGCGTGACCCCGGCATGACGGTCCAGCAGTTGCTCGACATCCTGCGCATCACAAAGCAGAGCCTGGGACGGGTGCTGAAGGAGCTGATCGACAAGGGCTATGTGTATCAGAAGGAGGGGGAGGCCGACCGCCGCCAGCGCCTTCTCTACCTCACAGCGGACGGCGAGGAATTGCGCCAGCGGCTCATGGGGCCGCAGATGAGCCGCATCCGCCGGGCCGTCGCGCTGCCCGAGGGAGAGGCCGCCCAACTCTACCGGAAGGTACTCTACCATATGGTATCGCCCGACAACCGCGAGGCGGTGCGCAACTGGATCGACCGGGCCGGCCAGCTCGGCGGCGGGAAGACCGGCGGTGGATGACTTTCCCCATCTTCTTGTGGTGGATGACGACCGGCGCATCCGCCAGCTTCTCCAGACCTTCCTGGCCGAGAACGGATTCCGCATCACGGCGGCGGCAAGCGCCGCCGAGGCGCGCGAGAAGATGCGCATCATGGCCTTCGACCTCGTGGTGCTGGACATCATGATGCCGGGCGAGGACGGCCTGTCTCTCACCCAGTCGCTTCGGGCTTCGGGCGAGGGCGTGCCGGTTCTGATGCTGTCCGCGCTGGCCGAACCTTCCGACCGCATCGCCGGGCTCGAAACCGGCAGCGACGATTACCTCGCCAAGCCGTTCGAACCGCGCGAGCTTCTGTTGCGCATCCGTGGCCTCCTGCGCCGCCAGGCGCAGACGGCACCGGCGCGCACCGAAGTGACGTTCGGCCCCTTCACCTTCAACCTGCCGCGCGGCGAGTTGCGCCGCAACGCGGAGCCGGTGCGCCTCACCAGCCGCGAGCGCGAATTCCTGCGCACCCTCGCCGCCAATGCCGGAACTCCGGTGGCACGCGGCGAACTGGCGGTCGAGGGCTCGGAGGAGGGTGCTCGCAGCGTGGATGTCCAGATCAACCGCCTGCGCCAGAAGATCGAGGATGACCCCTCGGACCCGGTTTACCTGCAAACCGTACGCGGGGCGGGCTATGTGTTGCATGTGGATTGAGGGCGGCTGAGCGACCATGGCGAAGAACTGGGTGTACGGCCGTTTCAACGCCTTCCTCGAACGGCACATGCCGGAGGGCTTGTTCCCCCGCTCGCTGATCATTCTGGTGGCGCCCGTGGTGCTGCTCCAGACCATCATGACGGGGCTGATCTTCGAGCGCCATTTCGAGAACGTGACCCGGCTGCTCGCCCGGTCCTTTGCCCGCGAGGTGAGCCTTCTCGTCGAGCTCTACGAGGAGTCGGACCGCGGAGCGGCGGCGGCGCGCCGCATTGAGATGCTGGCCAATGCCAAGCTCGGGCTTGGGCTGACCATCGTCAAGGGCACGCTGCCGGAGCCGCTCCCGGAACCCTTCTTCTCGCGCGGCGACACGCGCCTCGCCCGTGAGCTTACGGTGCAGGCCGGCAAGGAATTCTGGATCGACAGCCGCGATCAGCCGGACTTCGTGATCGTGCGGGTACAGGCCGACGCCGAAACCGTGTTCCAGTTCCGCACCCGGGCCGAGCGCATCCTCGCCACGTCAACCGGCTTCCTGCTGCTCCTCATGCTGCTGTCTTCGCTGCTGCTGCTCGGCATCGCTACCATCTTCCTGCGCAACCAGATCCGCCCGATCACCGATCTGGCGCGCGCGGCGCAAAGCTTCGGCACCGGACGGGACATCGGCACATTCCGCCCGCGCGGCGCGCGCGAGGTGAAGGCGGCGGGCGAAGCCTTCCTCGACATGCGCGACCGCATTGCGCGGCAGGTGGAGCAGCGCACTGCCATGCTGGCGGGCGTCAGCCATGATCTGCGCACCATCCTCACCCGCTTCAAGCTGGAGCTTGCCTTTCTGGGCGACGGGCCGAAGGTGCAGCCCCTGAAGGAAGACGTGGACGAGATGCAGCGCATGCTCGAAGCCTATATGTCTTTCGTGAAGGGCGATGCGGGCGAGGCGGCGCAGGAGGCCGATCTGCTGAGCCTTGTGCAGGCGGCGGCGCGCGCCTCCGAACGGGCGGGCGGCAAGGTGGACCTCGCCGTTCCCGAGGGCCAGCTGGTGCGGGTGAAGCCCAATGCGTTCGGCCGGCTGCTGGCCAATCTCATCGGCAATGCGGTGCGCTATGCGAGGAATGTCAAGGTCAGCGCCACCGTCGCCGACCATATGCTGACACTCAACATCGATGACGACGGCCCCGGCATTCCGGCCGACAAGCGGGCCGATGCCTTCCGCCCCTTCGTCCGCCTCGACAATGCCCGCAACCTCGATGAAACCGGAACTGGCCTCGGGCTTGCCATCGCGCTCGACATCGCCCGCGCCCACGGCGGGGACCTGAGGCTGGAGGATAGCCCGAAAGGCGGGCTTCGCGCGGTGGTGCAAATGCCTGTATAAGGCGATCCATGATGGATTATCGCCTCGACCCGCTCTGGCTCAAGCTCAACACCATGAATGCCCAAGGCCTTCAGGCCTTCGCGCCGCTGATGGACATGATGCAGAAGCAAATGGGCCAGAATGCCGAGATGGCGCAGCGCGTCATCGAGGAATACCGCAAGTTCCTGTTCCTCGCCATGCGCGCAGGCCATCAGGTCATTCCGCCCGGCATCATCAACGACACCTGGATGATGCACATGCAGAACGCCCAGAACTACTGGGAACAGCTGGGCCAGATGATCACCGAGCGTCCGGTGGCGCAGGGTGTGGACTTCAAGAGCGCCGCCTCCATGGCCGATGCCTGGTCGGCGACGCTGCAATCCTACGAGAAGATCTTCGGCACGAAGCCGCCGATGGACATCTGGGGCCAGGGCCCCGCCGCCGAAAACCCGTGGATGCAGGCCATGGCGAACTGGCGGAAAATGTTCGGGATGGGGTGACCCCCGCCCCGGCGGCCCGGCGCAGTATTGCTGGTACTTGTCATTTTCACATAATTGTGGAAAATTCGACCTCCGATTGAAGTCAAGCGCGGAGGGTATCCATGCAGCCGGAACTTGCCTCAAGTCTCGGTTTTCACGCGGTTTTGTTATTTGTCGTGGCCTGCGTGCAAGGGTTTTTCATTCCCGCTGCTTCCTCGCCGCGCCTCGCGCTCACGGCGCACAGCAAGGCGGTCATCCATTCCGCCGCTCTCGGGGTTTGCGCCGTGGCGGTCCTGGCGGGGGCGGTGACACTTGGGCCGATGATGAGCCGCATCGCGCTTGTACTTCTGGCGGGTGGCGCGTGGCTGTCGCTGGCGGGCGACTGCTGGGCGAGTCTCCAGTCGCCCGCATCGCACTTGCCCCTCGCGGCGCAAGCAGCGGGCCGCCCCTGTGATCCCGCCGAGCAGGATTACGCGGCCCCAAAGGGCGAACGCCGCCCAGCGACGGGCCGTCCGCTCGCCTCCACGCTGCTGGTGAAGGGCAGCGCTGTCCTCATGCTGGCTGGAGGCATCGTCCTCCTGTTTGGTGCGGATTGGTCGCGGGTGTTCATTTAGTCACGTCTCAGCCTGAAAGCGGACCCCGGCCAGCCGTGCGGACGTTTCCAGGATGAGGCAATCGCCGTTTCTCCGTCTACGGAATAAGTCTATGCAGCGGCGGCAACCATGGCTGCCGTCATTCGGGCGAAGGCCGGAATCCCGCTTTGTCTTCACATGGCTCTTGTTTCAGCTGGATCCCGGCCTTCGCCGGGATGACGGTCGGGGCAGGATGGCTCTTGAGGTGAGGTCCACTGGAAAACCAGCGATGGATTAATCCCGGTTTGGAGGCGGTTATCCAAGGTTAGTGTGAAGTGGAAATCGAGTGGGCGATAGAGCTTGTCCCCGTGAGCGAAGCTGTTCTCAGCCTCGCTCTCCCTCAGAACAGTCTGCCGCCATTCGGCACTTGGCGTTCAACAGCCGTCAGAACGACATCCCCGTCGCCATCAGGGAAGCCCAGCGTCAGAACCTCCGACATGAAGGGGCCGATCTGCCGGGGCGGGAAATTGACGACGGCCGCCACCTGCCGCCCGATCAGCGTCTCGGGTGTGTAATACTTCGTCACCTGGGCGGAGGATTTCTTGATGCCAATCTCCGGGCCAAAGTCGATCTTCAGCTTGAAGGCGGGCTTGCGGGCTTCCGGGAAGGGGTCGACGCCGACGATGGTGCCAACCCGGATATCCACTTTCTGGAAGTCGTCATAGGTGATGGTCATGGATCAGCTCGCCAGTTCGCGGGAGCGGCGGGTGGCGGCTGCAATCGCCTTGTCGAAGAGCGGCTGCAACCCGTCGTCCGCCATCAGAACCTGCAGCGCCTCATAGGTCGTGCCCTTGGGCGATGTCACATTCTGGCGCAGCGTTGCGGCCTCGGTGCCGGACTGGCGCATCAACTCGCCCGCACCCGCCACCGTGGCCCGGGCCAGCTGCATGGAAAGCTCCTTCGATAGTCCGACCTTCTCGCCCGCTGCCGCAAGGCATTCGGTGAGGTAGAACACGTAAGCGGGGCCGGAACCCGATACGGCCGTCACCGCGTCGATCATCGCCTCATCCGGAACGGTGACCACCTCGCCCACCGCCTCCAGCAGCGACCGGGCAAGCCCCATCTGTGCGGCCGAGACATTGGCATTTGCCGCCATCGCGGTTATGCCGCGCCCCACCGCCGCCGGCGTGTTGGGAATGGTGCGGACCACCGCCGCATCAGACCCGAAATGCCGCTCGAAGGAGGCGATGGTCTTGCCCGCTGCCACCGAGAGGATCAGCGGATGAGACCGCTTCAGCGGCACAAGGGCCGGAAGCACATCTTCCATA
>JBIIGF010000055.1:0-7859 GCA_044236665.1 Aestuariivirga sp.
TGGTTTCCTCATCCATGCCGCCACCATGGATACCGCGCCGCTCGGCAACCGCCGCAACATCACGCTTCCCGGCGTGTCCTGCACGGTCGGCGAACAGATTGCGGCGCTCCGCAAGGTGGCGGGCGACAAGGTCGTGGCGCGCATCCGCCGCGAACCGAACGAAACCATCATGAAGATTGTCGCGGGCTGGCCGCGGAATTTCGAGGCCAAGCGCGGGCGCGATCTGGGCTTCAGGGCAGAAGACAACTTCGAGCAGATCATCCGGGTCCATATCGAGGATGAACTTGGTGGCAAGATCGCCTGATGGAGCGCACGGCCAGTGTGGAGGCGCTGGCCTCCTTTTCGAATGAAGTGCTGCTGGCCGCCGGTGCGGATGAGCCCTCCGCCGAAGCGGCGAGTTGGGCCATGCTCCACGCCTCGCTGCATGGGGTGGACAGCCATGGCATCCGGCTTCTGCCCTGGTATGCCGATTGCCTGCTCAACGGCCTGGTGAAGGGCAACCCCGTTGTGACAGTGGACTATCCCCGCCGTGCGGTGGCACTGGTCAACGCCGATGACGGGCTTGGCCATCTCGCCATGTACCGCGCCATGGATGAAGCCTGCGCGCTGGCGCGGGACTGCGGCATCGGCATGGCGAGTGTCATCAACTCAACCCATTTCGGCGCGGCAGGCGCTTACACGCTGGCCGCCGCGGATGCTGGCTTCATCGGCTTCGCCACTGCCAATTCCGGTGCCTTCGTGGTGCCGCATGGCGGATCGAAGCCGGTCCATGGCACAAGCCCGATCTCGCTTGCCGCCCCCAATCCCGGCGGCGATCCTTTCCTGCTCGACATGGCGACGAGTTCCATTCCCTGGAACAAGGTGCTGCGATACCGCACCGAAGGCCTCACTCTGCCGGACGGCGTGGCGGTGGACAGGCAAGGCCAGTTCACCACCGATCCACATCAGGCGGTGGCGCTTGCCCCGGTTGGCGGGCCGGACTTCGGCTACAAGGGGGCGGGCCTCGCCGGCATGGCGGAAGTCTTGGGCAGTGTCCTGACGGGAATGCGGCTCTCCGCCGAACAGGACGGGCTGGCGCTGGGCGATACGAAGCTCGGCCATTTCGTGATGGCGATCGACCCGACCCTGTTCATGACGCTCGAAGCCTTCGGCATGGGCCTTCAATCCTATATCGGGCAATTCACGGCGCAGTCCGGCTGCTATGCAGCGGGTGGGCCCGAATGGGCAGCGCGCCGCAAGCGCGAGGCTGAAGGCATTCCCTTACCCACCGGCCTTTACGCTGAACTTGCCAAAGCCGGCGCGGCACTGGGCATCGGGCTGGAATTCTGAGGCGTTGATGATCCGCGACAGGTCCGAGAACCGCGCGCGTGGCATTGTCTGGATGCTCGCCACCATGTTCTGCTTCATCGCGCTCGACACGATGATGAAGTACCTGCTCGAAACCTATTCACTGGTGCAGGTGACGTGGGCGCGGTTCTTTTTTGCCACCATCATCGCCATCCTCGCCTGTGGGCGCCACCTGCCACGCCTCGCTATCAGCCGCCACCCAAAACAGCAGATGCTGCGCTCTGTGTTCCTGATGTCCACCACCGGCATGTTCAATGCCGGGATCCGCACCACGCCACTCGCCACCGCAACGACCATCATGTTCATGACGCCGGTTCTGGTGACGATCCTTGCCATTCCCCTGCTCGGTGAAAAAGTGGGCCTGCGCCGCTGGCTTGGCGTTTTGCTGGGCTTCACCGGCGCGGTCATCGTGGTGCATCCGTGGGATCAGGGCATCGGCACACTGAACCATGGCCTGCTGTTCCTGCTGGCGGCTGCCGTTCTGAACGCCAACTACCAGATTCTGACACGCAAGCTGCGGGGCGACGATCCGCTCACCTCGCTCCTCTATACGGCGGCGGCGGGCGCGATCGTGACCAGCCTGCTTGTGCCGTGGTTCTGGCAATGGCCGACGGCCATGGGCTGGCTGCTGCTCGTGGGAACGGGGATTGCGGGCGGCCTGGGGCATCTCTTCCTGATCCGGGCCTTCATGTCGGCGCCGGCCTCCGTCGTTGCGCCCTTCTCCTACTCGTCGCTGATCTGGGCAGCGCTGTTCGGACTGGTGATCTGGGGCGACTGGCCCGATCTCTGGACCTGGGCGGGCGCCGCGCTTATCATTGGATCAGGTCTCTATATTTTCCACCGGGAGCGCATCGCACATGAAGACCGTTGATTTCACCGCCATGAAGGATGGAACGCGCGAGGAATACCTTTTCCTCAAGCCGCTGGAGGACGACCACGTCAAGGGTACGGCTGAGCGGGTCTTGCGCGAACTGCGCCTGCAGGAGGAGGAAACCCTCCCCGGCTACAAGATCACGAGGCTTCAGCACGGGCTCCAGTCCGCGACACGCGCTCACCGTGAGGGCGCCGACATCGACTGGGTGGTCGGCGCTTTGCTGCACGACATTGGTGATGGGCTTGCACCGCAGAACCATGACCGCTTCGCCGCCGAGATTCTGCGGCCCTATATGCGAGAGGAAGTGGTGTGGACGGTGGAGCACCATGCCTCGTTCCAGATGTACTATTACGCCCACCACTATGGCTGGAACCAGCACGAGCGCGAGAAGTACCGGGATTCCAAATACTTCCAGTCCTGCGTGGATTTCTGCGAGCGCTGGGACCAGTCCTCCTTCGACCCCGCCTACGACACCGAAAGCCTCGACTTTTTCGTTCCGATGGTGCGGGAGGTCTTCTCGCGCAAGGCGCATGATCCGGCGGTCGTTCAAAAGGACGTCGTGAAGGGCGTGCCACCCCTCGCTGCTCGCTGATCCATACGCCGCAAGCAGACCAATCATGCCGCTGGCTGGATGGTGCGGGTCCTGGCGGAACGGCATGGTGCGCGCATGAGCCCTGACCCCACCCTCCGGACCAGCAACCTGATCGGCATACTGGCGCTGTGCGCGGGCGTCATGGTGTTCTCGCTTCAGGATGCAATCCTGAAGGGCCTCAGCGGCTCGCATGCCGTCACTTTGGCCATCGTGCTGCGCTCGGTCGTCGGCCTGCCGATCCTGCTGGTGATGGTGCACTATGAATCCGGGCTGAAGTCCCTCCGCAGTTCGAACTGGTGGGCACTGGTGGTGCGCGGCCTCACGCTTCTCGTTGCCTACACCACCTACTACATGGCCTTTCCCGCCCTGCCGCTGGCAGAAGCGGTTGCGCTGTTCTTCACCTCCCCGATCTTTGTCACGCTGCTGGCCTGGATCTTCCTGAAGGAGCGCGTCACGCCCCTCGCCTGGCTCGCCGTGGGCGCGGGGTTCATCGGCGTTCTCATCATCCTCCAACCGGGCACCGGTCTGTTCAAGCCTGCCGCCCTGCTGAGCCTGTTCAGTGCTGCTGCCTATGCACTCGCCATGGTTCTGGCGCGAAAGTTCGGCAGCCGTGAGCCGACCACGGTGATGGCCTTTTACGTCAACGGTGTTTATCTGGTGGGCGCATCCATCATCGCCAGCCTCGTCACGCTGCTGGGCATCGAGCCCACCGGCAACCCGAGCTTCGACTTCCTGGTGCGGCCTTGGGCCATGCCGGACATGACCGACATGTTCCTGATGGGGGTGTGCGGCGTGATTGCCGCCGTCGCCATGTCGCTCATCACCCATGCCTACCGGATGGGCAACTCCAATCTCGTGACGGTGTTTGAATACACCGGCATGTTCTGGGTGACGCTCTGGGGCTACCTGCTGTTTGCCGAAGTCCCGCAATGGACCACCGTGATCGGCACCACGATCATCATCGCGTCAGGCATCCTCGCCGTCCGGGCGGCACGCACGGCGTAGCGTAGGATGGGTCTTGCAAGATGGGGCCCCAACATGCGGCCCCGGCGCCGGACCAATCTTCCGTCTTCCCCGCGACCGCCGCGGCAGAGTGAGAGCCGGAACCAACCCAACTATCCGTCACCCCGGCCAAGAGGCCAGGATCCAGCTTCAAGCCTCCCGATCTGGACAGAAAGTTGAACTCCAACCCTTGCCGGAATGATTCGGAATAATCTGCGTACATGTCCCTGCCCTTCCTTCTCAGGGGGCGAGATGCTCGCTCAATACCCGGAAATCTCCGACATAGCTTTTTCCGCTGCCGGGCTTACCGGCGACGCGCAGCCAGAGGCCCTTGCCTTGCTCCCGTCCCGGAATGGCGAAGGTCCGGGTTTCGGTTGATTGCGGCAGGCTGAAACTGATGACCGAACGGCCTGACGCCTCCAGCCGGCCCTCGGGAAGAACCATGATGTCGAGCGTGGTGGCCATCGCCGTAGGGTCAACCCCCGCTGGGGGAATATACTCAAGCGCCGTCACCTCACGCGACTGACCATCCCTGAACATCACCAGAATGTTCAGTTCCTCGTCGGGCGGCGCAATGGCGAGGAACGTGTCATCCGCGCCATCGAACAGGTTGGCGAAACTGTAGCGGCTCTCGCTGCCATCCTTGAGGGCTGCGCTGAAGCTCGCGTCCTGAGCCAGATTCAGGGCTTCAGTAAGCAAAGGTGGCGGGTCACTCTTGGCAACCGTCTGGCCCGCCGCCGCGGCATCCACCTTCTGCGGATCGAGCGAGACCACCACATTCACCGGCTGCTGAACGGCCGGCTGGGCAAGGAAGGTCTGGTAGACCGCGATTGCAACTCCCGCAATCGCAGCCAAACTTGAAACGAGAATGTGAAAGTTGGTGAGCTTCACCGAACTAGGCTTTGAGGATTGAACGCCCTGCATAAACCGCCTGAGACCCCAATTCCTCCTCGATGCGGAGGAGCTGATTGTACTTGGCCAGCCGGTCCGAACGCGCCAGCGAGCCGGTCTTGATCTGACCGCAGTTTGTGGCGACAGCAAGATCGGCGATGGTCGCGTCCTCGGTCTCGCCCGAGCGGTGCGACATGACGGCGGAATAGCCCGCCTTGTGTGCCATCTCTACCGCCTCCAGCGTCTCGGTCAGGGAGCCGATCTGGTTCACCTTGACGAGGATCGAGTTGGCGATGCCCTTGCTGATGCCTTCCTTCAGCCGCTTCGTGTTGGTCACGAAGAGGTCGTCACCAACCAGCTGGTGCGATTTGCCGATGAGCTTCGTCACCTGCGCCCAGCCATCCCAGTCATCCTCCGACATGCCATCCTCGATGGAGAAGATCGGATAGGCCTTCGCAAGCTTCGCCAGATATTCCGCCTGCTCGGCAATGGAGCGCTTCCGGCCCTCGCCTTCATAGTCGTAGACACCGTTCTTGAAGAACTCGGTCGCCGCGCAATCGAGCGCCAGGAACACATCCTTGCCGGGCTTGTAGCCCGCCTGCTCCACCGCCTTCATCACGAAATCGAGGCCCGCCTCGGCGGAGGGCAGGTTCGGCGCGAAGCCGCCCTCGTCGCCGACATTGGTATTGTGACCCGCCTTCTTGAGCGCCGCCTTGAGGGTGTGGAAGATTTCAGCACCCATGCGCAGCGCCTCGCGGAAACTGTCCGCGCCCACCGGCATGATCATGAATTCCTGGAAGTCGATCGGGTTGTCGGCATGCGCGCCGCCATTGATGATGTTCATCATGGGTACCGGCAGGGTGCGCGCCGCGGTGCCGCCCACGTAGCGGTAAAGCGGCAGGCCCGAGGCATCGGCCGCCGCCTTGGCGGTGGCGAGCGACACGCCGAGAATGGCGTTGGCACCGAGCCGCGCCTTGTTGGGCGTACCGTCCAGTTCGATCATGGCGCGGTCGATGGCGATCTGGTCTTCGGCCTCCATGCCAGCCAGCGCATCAAAGATGTCGCCGTTGACGGCCGCGACAGCCTTGGTGACGCCCTTGCCCATATAGCGTGCCTTGTCACCATCGCGCAGTTCAACCGCCTCATGGGCGCCGGTCGATGCCCCCGAGGGTACGGCGGCGCGGCCCATCGAGCCGTCTTCCAGAACCACATCGACTTCAACGGTCGGGTTGCCACGGCTGTCGAGGATTTCACGGGCGGTGATATCAATGATGCTGGTCATGTCTGATGTTTCCTGATGTGCGCAAATCAAAACGGGTTATGGCGGCGGCGAACGGGCAACGCAAGTGCGCGCTGGCCGCCTTGCCGATCAAACAGCCTTGGCAACCCTGTCGATTGCCATGAGCGTCGAGAGAAGGCCTTCGAGCTTGTCCAGCGGCACCATGTTGGGGCCGTCGGAGGGGGCATTATCAGGGTCCTGATGCGTTTCGATGAAGACGCCCGCCACCCCCACCGCCACGGCGGCCCGGGCCAGAACCGGCACCATGCGCCGGTCGCCCCCAGAGGAGTTGCCCTGGCCACCCGGTTGCTGCACCGAATGGGTTGCATCGAAAATCACCGGGGCCCCCGTCTCCGCCATGATCGGCAGCGCCCGCATGTCGGATACCAGCGTGTTGTAGCCGAAGGAGGCGCCGCGCTCGGTCAGCAGCACATTGGGGTTGCCGCTGGCCACCACCTTCTGCAGGACGTTCTTCATGTCCCATGGGGCGAGGAACTGGCCCTTCTTCACATTGACGATCCGGCCCGTCTGGGCTGCGGCCACCAGAAGGTCCGTCTGGCGGCAGAGGAAGGCAGGGATCTGCAGGATGTCAACCACGCTGGCCAACTCCGCGCACTGGCCGTTCTCATGCACATCCGTCAGCACCGGCAGGTCAAGCTCGCGGCGGATATCGGCGAAGACGGCCAGCGACTTCTCGAGACCCATGCCGCGCCGCCCCGCCAGGCTGGTGCGGTTGGCCTTGTCGAAGCTCGACTTGTAAACGAGGCCGATGCCGAGGCGGCCGCAGATGTCCTTGAGCCGGCCGGCCATCATGAAGGCATGGTCGCGGCTTTCCATCTGGCAGGGGCCGGCGATCAGGGACATCGGCAGGGCATTGCCGAAGCTTACGGAACCGGACGAAACAACTGGATTGCAGGTCATTTGGGATACACCAGGAATGTGCCCGAGCCATGGGCGTAAAGCTTGCCGTGTTCATCGACGACCTTGGCATCGGCCGTCAGCATGGTGCGCCCGGAATGGATCACTTGGGCATTGCAGAGCAGCCGGCCGGTTCCGGCATCAATGCGGCGGACATAGTTCACCTTGAGTTCGATGGTCCCGTATCCCGCACCCGCCGACAGCTTGGTCTGAACGGCACAGCCCAGTGCCGAATCAATCAGTGTGGCCACATAGCCGCCGTGCAGGCGCATCTGCGGGTTATAGTAGCGCGGTGACGGATTGCCCTCGAACGTGGCGGCGCCGTCTGCCACATCGAGCAGGCGCAAATTCATCGTCTCCGCCATGGCGGAGCCATGCCAGTCCTTCAGGTTCTGCTTCAGATATTCAAGGCCGCTCAAGGGAGGCTCAGCGCGCTGCGGGTCCACGTCCAATTCCGATCATGTTTTCGGCACCTGGATTACCCCAGCCGGCTGGGAAATGTTAACGCCATTTTCGGCGAAGTTATCGAGGATCTGGAAGCGCAGGTCGCTTGCCACCGACGAGCCATCCATGATGTCGGCCACAAAGACGCGGAGCGCGAACTCCAGCCCGTTGAGGCCAAGCTGGGTCAGCAGCACCGACGGCACCGGCGCGCTCAGAACCTTGGGGTGGGCGCGTGCCGCTTCAAGCAGCACCTTCCGTACCAGCTGAGGATCGCTGCCGGTCTCCACGGTCAGGTTGATGGTCACGCGCCCCATGTTGTCACTATGGGTCCAGTTGCGGACGGGCTCGGTCACCAGCGACAGGTTGGGAATGATGATGGTGCAGGCGTCGAAGGTCTCGATTTCGGTGGAGCGAACGTTGATGCGCCGGACAACCCCCTCACCATCGGGCAGCGAGACCCAATCGCCCACCCGGATCGGGCGCTCCGCCAGGATGATCAGTCCCGAGACGAA
>JBIIGF010000056.1:0-7687 GCA_044236665.1 Aestuariivirga sp.
CTCGAAGCGCTGCGACAGCACCACCTGGAAGATGTCACCCGCCGCGATGTAGTCCTTCGCCTTGAGCACCATCGCCTTGTAGTCCTCGGGCGAGGTGTTGGAGCGCGGTTCGCCGATCGGTGGCGCATCGGTTTCGCGCATGGCGAGGTGGTCGAGCGGGCGGTCGAGCGCATCGACGATCTCGCTGATCCTCTCCTGGGCACGGCTGTAGGCGGCCTTGGCGGTGAGCGCCGCGTCCGGATAGACCGGCGAGGTGACGTTCACCTCGTCGCGCACGCTGTCGAAGATCGCCATGATGGTGGGGCGGATCAGCACGGCGTCCGGCAGGCCCAGCGTATCGGGGTTCGGTTCCGGCAGGTCTTCCATGTGCCGGACCATGTCATAGCCCATGTAGCCGAATACGCCCGCCGCCATAGGCGGCGCACCTTCGGGCAGCTTGATGCGGCTTTCTGCGAGGAGTGCGCGAAGCGACTGCAACGGCGGCTGGCCGGTTTCCTCAAAGGAATAGCGCGGGTCGATGGCGGCGCGGCGGTTAATCGAGGCCTTGCCGCGCTCCACCTTCCAGATCAGGTCCGGGTTCAGGCCGATGATGGAATAGCGCCCCCGCACCGCACCGCCTTCCACTGACTCGAGAAGAAAGGAGTAGCGCGCGTTGCGAGCGAGTTTCAGCTTGGCCGAAACCGGTGTTTCAAGGTCGGCCACAAGCCTTGTCGATACGATCTGCGGCTCGCCCGCCTCATAGGCGCGGACGAAGCTGTCGTAGTCGGGGGTGATGATCATCTGTCTGTTCCGGCGAGAGGGTCACGGGGAAGAATCAGTTCGTCTGCTGTCCCGAGATGTTTCGCCAGAGCGTTTCGTTGACCTTGACACCCGCCTCTGCCTGCAACTCCGTGAGATAGGAGGTGAGGATGTTCTCAGCGAGCTGCGGGGCGAGGCGCTCGGAAATCTTCGTCACGTCCGATGATGCGGCATCGAAGGCAGGCAGCAGAACCGGTGCCGACTGCATGATGCGCGCGCCCCGGCCATCGGGTTCGATGGCATAGGCGAAGCCATTGTCCGGAACGGCGAACAGCGCGTTCACGGCGGCAAGGCCGAAGGTCGCGTCGCTCTCACGGCGGCGCAGCGCCTGCGCCGTCTGAATGGTAGCCTGGGCTTCGGCGGCGAGGTCGTCAAGCGTCGCACCGGCCCGCGCCCGCTCCACGAGCTTCTTTGCCTTCTCCTCCGACAGGGCCTGAACCTTGCGGGCGGTGACAGCGGCCTTGACCTGGTCTTTCACGGTATCGAGCGGCCGCAGCGCGGCGGGAACGACTTCGCGCACCTCATACCAGACATATCCATCATCCAGCGAAATCGCGTCGTTCTCGACACCCACATCGCTGCTGAAGGCAGCCTGCAGAAGCTCCATCTTCCGCGGCATGTCGACGTCCTTGCCGTCCTTGTCCTTGCCCTGCGGGTCGGTGGCGGCAATGATCTGGAAGGGCAGGCCGGTCTTTTCGGCAATCTGCTCGAAGGCCGTCTGGGCGGCGCGGTCATCTTCAACCGCATCATAAACGGCCTGGATCTCCTCGCTGGCGCGCTCCAGCTTCAGGCGTTCGGTCAGCTGCTGCTTCACCTCATCCAGCGTCGACTGCTTTTCAGGGGTGATTGCCTGCGCCTTGAGAAGCACGGTCGAGAGCTTGCCCTTGATGGGCTCGCTCACGGCACCCTGGGCCAGCGTGAAGGCGGCCTCCGCCACGGCCGGATCGACGAAATCAGCCCTGGTCTTGTTGGCGAAGGTCACATCCTGTTCGGTGAAGCCCCGTTCCGTGGCAAGAGCGAGGAAGTCGGTTCCGGCGGCCAGCTTCGCCTTCGCGGCCTGCGCATCTTCCAGTGTCGGGAAGCTGATCTGCAGGATCGTGCGCGTCTCGGGCGTGAAGTAGTCGGCCTTGTACTTGTCGTAACCCTGGGCGATGTCGTCCTCCGTCAGCACCACCTTCGCCGCCACGTCGGCGGGTTCCAGCTTGATCACCGCGACGGAGCGGTATTCGGGCGCCGTATAGGCTGCGGGGTTCGCCTCATATTCCGCCTTGATCTCGTCGTCGGTCGGGGCGGCGACTTCGCTGTCCTGGGTCGTGATGATGAAATAGCGCGCATCGCGCTGTTCATTCTCATAGCGGTACTGGGCTTCCAGCAGGCCCTTGTTCACGGGAATGCCCGTTGTTGCGGTCTCGGTCAGGGCCTGGCGCAGCATGCGCTGGCGTTCCTCGGAGAAGAAACCCGTCTCGCTCAGGCCGTTTTGGGCCAGCAATTGCTTGAACCGGTCGGCGCTGAACTTTCCGGCCGCATCCTGGAAAGCCGGATTGGTCATGATGTCCTTGGCGAGGAAGTCGCTTGAGACACCAAGCTTCAGGTGTGCCGCCTCATTGTCGAGAGCGGCCGACTGCGTGAGGTTGTCGAGGATTGCCTTGTCGATGCCGAGGGAGCGGGCCTCCTCCGGCGTCAGCGCCTGTCCGGACTGGCGGGCCACATTCTGCAGGTATTCGCTGAACGAGGCATTGAATTGTTCACCGGTGATCGTCTTGTCGCCCACCGTCACCAGCTCCGTTTCGGTGCCAGCCCGGAACACATCGGCAATGCCCCACACGCCGAAGCTAACGGCCAGCAAGCCGATCAGCACCTTCGCCACCCAGGTCTTGGCGGCATTGCGCATGGAATCCATCATGTGGGGCAGTCCTCTTCATCCTGTGTCGCGCCCGATGCGGGCGCGGCGCACTATAGGTTTGTGATCCCCCCCTCGCAAGTGCGGTATGCGTCTGCTAAGAAGGCCGTTTGAGATGCTTGGGAGCAGGAAAAGATGGCAAGTGAAGGGCCGCGTCCACTGGTTGCCGGAAACTGGAAGATGAATGGCGGCGTCGCCATGTTGAAGGAACCCCGGCTTCTTGCCGCCATGCTGAAGGATGTGAAGCTTAAGGCCGACGTCATGGTGTGTCCGCCCGCCATCATCATCAGGCGGGTGAAATCGGTGCTCAAGGGTTCCAAGATCAAGGTCGGTGGGCAGGACTGCCACTGGGCGCCGTCCGGGGCCCACACCGGCGACATATCCGCCGAGATGCTGAAGGAGGGCGGCTGCTCCGCCGTCATCACCGGCCATTCCGAACGGCGCACCAATCACGGTGAAACCGACGAATTGGTGCAGAAGAAGGCCAGGGCTGCACAGCGCGCCGGCCTCACCGCCATCATCTGTGTTGGTGAAACGCTGGAAGAGCGCAAGGCCGGCCAGACGCTGGACGTCGTCACCCGCCAATTGAGGGGATCGGTTCCGGAAGGCTCCACGGCCGCCAACACGGTGATCGCCTATGAGCCGGTCTGGGCCATCGGTACCGGGCTGACCCCGACCACCGCCGAGGTGGCGGAAGTCCATGCCCTGATCCGCAAGGAGCTTTCCGGCATCATGGGCGGAGAGGGCCCCCAGACCCGCATTCTCTATGGCGGTTCCGTCAAGCCGTCGAATGCCGCAGAACTGATGGGGCAGCCCAACGTGAATGGCGCGCTGGTTGGTGGCGCCAGCCTGAAGGCAGCTGATTTTCTCGGAATCATAAAGGTTTACGCATGACCGCCGAAATCCCCACCCTGACCAAGCGGACGCTGCAGGCGCAGGTCATCGGGCCGATCTATGCCGAGATGGTGGCCCAGATCGGGGAAGAGAAGGCCAGCGCCATTCTCGATGCGGCGATCCGCAAGGCCGCCGTCGCCGAGGGCAGGCACTTCGCCGACAAGGTTGGCGGACAGACATCCATGGCAGATTTCATCAAACTCTATGAATTGTGGACGGCCGACGGCGCGCTGGAAATGAAGGTGCTGGAGGCAAGTGACACGGTGTTCGATTTCGACATCACCCGCTGCCGCTATGCCGAGACCTACAAGGAGATGGGGTTGGGCAAGATCGGGCACCTTCTTTCCTGCAATCGCGACGGCACCTTCTGCCAGGGCTATGACCCCAACATCACTCTTGAGCGCAAGCAGACCATCATGGATGGATCCTCCTGCTGCACCTTCCGTTATCGTTACGGCAAGTCTGCCTGAGGGGACCCCTTTCCGCCACAGGTTGCTTTCCCCATATGAAGCGGGTAAAGCCACGCCGAAATCGCATCGCCTAGCGCCGGAAGTTTCATGGAAACCGTCATTCTCGTCATTCATCTCATCATTGCGCTTGCCCTGATCGGCGTGGTGCTGCTGCAGCGGTCCGAGGGCGGTGCGCTCGGCATCGGCGGCGGTGGCGGCGGTGGAACCGGCGGCAGCCTGTTCACGGCGCGCGGCGCCGGAAACGCCCTGACCCGTACGACCGCCTATCTGGCCGTGGCCTTTTTCTGCACGTCGATTGCCCTTACCGTCATTGCCACCCAGCGCGGCAGTGGCTCGGTGATCGACGGCGTGACCCCGCCACCGGCGGCGGCCACGGGGGAACCGGCTGCGCCCACGCCTGACAGTTCGGTACTTCCGAAGCTGGCGCCCGCGGCACCTGCTCAGCCCCAGGTTCCAGTCAGCCCGTAACGGGCCATGCACAGTTATCCACATAGCCCGGAAACACCCTTTCCGGGCTTCGAATCATGTTGTGAACCGGATAGGGTAAAGTTCCATGGCGCGATATATTTTCATCACTGGCGGCGTGGTCTCCTCCCTTGGCAAAGGCCTGGCTTCAGCGGCATTGGGTGCGCTGTTGCAGGCCCGCGGTTTCTCGGTCCGCCTGCGCAAGCTTGACCCCTATCTCAACGTTGATCCGGGAACGATGAGCCCGTACCAGCACGGCGAGGTCTTCGTGACGGACGACGGGGCGGAGACCGACCTCGACCTCGGCCATTACGAGCGCTTCACCGGGCGCCATGCCAACAAGCAGGACAACATCACCACAGGCCGCATCTACCAGGAGATCATCGCCAAGGAACGGCGCGGCGATTTCCTCGGCGGCACCGTGCAGGTCATCCCGCATGTGACGGATGCCATCAAGAACTTCATCCGCTCCGGCAACGAAGCTTACGACTTCGTGCTGGTCGAGATCGGTGGCACGGTTGGCGACATCGAGGGTCTGCCGTTTTTCGAGGCCATCCGTCAGTTCGGGCAGGAACAACCACGTGGTGACTGCCTGTATATACATCTGACATTGCTGCCTTACATCCCGACGGCGGGCGAATTGAAGACCAAGCCCACGCAGCACTCGGTCAAGGAGTTGCGCTCCATCGGCATCCAGCCCGATATCCTGCTGTGCCGCGCCGACCGCGAAATTCCGGTGAACGAGCGGCGCAAGATCGCGCTGTTCTGCAATGTGCGGCCGACTGCGGTCATCCAGGCGCTGGATGTGAAGTCGATCTACGATGTGCCGCGCGCCTACCACAATGAAGGTCTTGACCGGGAAGTTCTCGAGATATTCGGCTTCAAGGACGCGCGTGAGCCGGACCTCTCGGTGTGGACCGACATCATGCAGCGTATCACCCAGCCTGAGGGCGAGGTGAACATCGCGGTGGTCGGCAAATACACAGGCCTTCTCGATGCCTACAAGTCGCTGCAGGAGGCGCTGGTCCACGGCGGCATCGCCAACCGGGTGAAGGTGAACCTCGATTGGATCGAATCGGAAGTGTTCGAGAAGGAAGACCCCGCACCCTACCTCGAAGGCGTTCACGGCATTCTGGTGCCGGGCGGTTTCGGCGAGCGCGGCTCCGAGGGCAAGATCAAGGCGGCCACCTTCGCGCGTACCCGAAAGGTACCGTATTTCGGCATTTGTTTCGGCATGCAGATGGCCTGCATCGAGGCTGCGCGCTCCCTGTGCGGCATTTCGGATGCCAGTTCGACCGAGTTTGGCGAAACACCCCAGCCCGTCGTCGGCACGATGACGGAATGGATGAACGGTAACGAGCTGGAAATCCGCAAGGCAGGCGGTGACCTTGGCGGTACCATGCGCCTTGGTGCCTTCGAGGCGGCCTTGAAGCCGGGAAGCAAGATCGCTGAAATCTACGGGGAGACCCGCATTTCGGAACGCCACCGCCACCGCTACGAGGTCAACACCCATTACCGCGCCCAGCTTGAGAAGGCCGGGCTGAATTTTGCCGGCATGTCGCCCGACGGGCTTCTGCCGGAAACAATCGAGTACCCGGACCACCCCTGGTTCATCGGCGTGCAATATCATCCCGAACTCAAGTCGAAGCCGTTCGATCCGCATCCGCTGTTCAAGTCGTTCATCGCGGCGGCGATCGAGCAAAGCCGGTTGGTGTAGGCGATGCGCGCGGCGCGGCTTGCGCTGGCGGCCATCTGCGCGCTGTTCCTGAGCCTCAGCGCGGCGCAGGCGTTGGACCAGGCCATCTTCGGCCAGAATGAACGCGCCCTGCAGCAGTTGCGCACGACCCTGGCCGAGACCAGTCAGAAGCTTCTGAACCCGGTTCTGACCGATAACGAACTTTCGGATTTCCGCACCGCCTTCGAACAGGTCCGGACCTCTGCCGTGGAGCAGTCGGCGGCGTTGCTCGATCCGCTGGCGGAGGTGAACAAGCAGATTCTGTCGCTGGGGCCGCCGCCGAGTGATGGCCGCCCGGAAGATGCCGCCGTTGCGCAGGCGAGGTCCGACCTCAATGCCACGCGCGACAAGCTGCAGAGCCTCAAGTCGCAGTTCGACGTGGTTGCCGTCGCGGCGGAGCAGGCGGCCGGCCGTGTCACGGGCCTGCAACGGGAACAGTTCTACGACCGCGTCTTCGTCAAGACCCATTCGATCTTCAGCCCGACGCTCTGGCTAGATAGCTGGGCCGGGCTCGGCTCCATGGTCACGGGGCTGCAACTCCTGTTCAGCAACTGGTGGGCGGACGTCAGCGCCAACGGCAATCCCTATGGGCTGCTGCTCGTTCCCGCCTTTCTGATCATCCTTGCCGTCACCTACCGGGTGGGGGATGCCTGGGCCCGCCGCGTCTTGCACCGCTATGTGAGTTCGGCGGCGAAGATCGACGACACGACACGTATCTGGTTTGTTGTCCGCGGGCTGATCACCACCATCGGCGTGCTGCTGGCCATCATTGTTCCCGTTCACCTGCTGCTGCAGTCGGCGGGCTATCTCACACCCCGCATGATGATGCTGTGGGCCGCTCTTGTGAAGATCATCGGTGTGACGCTCGTCTACAACGTCATGGCGCGCAGTCTGAGCGCGCCACGTTTCCCGGAATTGCGCATTCTTGATCTCGACACGACGGCGGCGAAGCGCTTCTGCCACCTTGTCACGCTGATCGCTTTCGTCGCGATCGTGAACACCGAGTTGGGCCTGATTGCCGAGGGCCTCTATGTCGGGCTCGACTATACGATTGGGCAATCGGCCATTTCGGCGCTGATCCTGCTGAGTCTGATGGGCATCACCATCTATGTGCTGCGCAACCAGCCGGGATTGAACAATCCGTCTGGCCGACGCGTCTATTTCAGTTGGACCGGTCTTCTGGCACCGCTGGCGTGGGTGCTGATCACGGCTGGGCTTGCCGCGCTGGTGCTGGGTTATATCTCGCTGGCGGATTACATCGCCCACCAGATGATCCGCACCTCCATGGCGCTGGTTGTGCTGTTCCTGCTTTATTACCTCGCTGACGCCGCGGTGGGCGCGAGCTTCGACCCGCAAAGCAATGTCGGCAGTTTCATCCGCCGGGCCACCGGCTTCGGCGAGCGCGCCATCGAGCGCATCGGCCTT
>JBIIGF010000057.1:0-7651 GCA_044236665.1 Aestuariivirga sp.
GAACATAATGCTGAGGCCTTGTTGCGGCGCATGGCGAGTTCCGCCATGGTCGGGCCTCCATGACCCGCCGCCAGATTCTCCTTGCCCTGTTGCCGCCCCTGTTCTTCGGAACGGGCTTCACCATCGCCAAGCCGGCCGTGCAGCACTTCCCGCCGCTGTTCATGATGCTGATGGTCTATGGCGGCATCGCCATCGTGCTGGGCATCACCTACCGCGAGCGGTTCAAGACGCCGGTTCTGTCGATCATCGCCATCTCGGCCTTCGCCGTCACCATCCAGGGGGCGCTGCTGTTCTGGGGCCTGCGCAGCGAGGCGATGCCGGCGACGGCCGCCAACCTGATCCTGCAGATCCAGATTCCCTTCGCGGTGCTGCTCGACTGGCTCATCATGAAGGTGAAGCTTGATGCGCGGAAGCTTGCCGGCACGGCCATCGCGGTTCTGGGCGTTGCCATCGTCATCGGCCTGCCGGAGCAGGCGCCGGGCCTCGTCCCTACCATCATGATCATCGTCAGCGCCTTCTGCTGGTCGCTGGGGCAGGTGCTGGCGCAATATCTGGGCCGCGACAGCGGCATCGGCCAGCTCAAGGCCAATGCCTTCGGCGCCCTGCCGCAACTCGCACTTGCCACGCTCTTGATCGAGCAGGGGCAGTGGCAATCCCTGGTGACGGCAACATGGCTTGAATGGTCGATGCTCGCCTTCGTCGGCATCGTCGGCTTTTATCTTGCTTATGTGTGCTGGTTCACGCTGATCAAGCAGGTGCGCATGGATGAGGCGGCACCCTTCATCCTGCTCATGCCCGTCGTTGGCTTCGTCACCGCCTATGCCGTGCTGGGAGAGCCGATTTCGCTGGCGCAGGTGCTGGGCGGTGCCGTCATCCTGCTGGGGCTCGTCATCGTGTCCGGCCTGCGCATGCCGAAACGCAAAAGGGCCGGTGCCTGAGGCCCGGCCCCGGCCCAACGCTCCCGGCCGTCAGCCCTTCTTGCGCTTCTGGTGCTCTTCGAGGCGCGGCATGATTTCCACGAAGTTGCAGGGCATGTGGGTATAATCGAGTTGCGGCTTGAGGATCTGGTCCCAGCCGTCCTTGCAGGCACCGGGAGAGCCCGGCAGGCAGAAGATGTACTTGCCCTTCATCACCCCCGCCGTGGCGCGCGACTGGATGGTGGAGGTGCCGATCTTGGGGAAGGACACCATGTGGAACAGGGTGCCGAAGCCTTCGATTTCCTTCTCGAACAGCGGCCGCATGGCCTCGATCGTCACGTCATGGCCGGTGAGGCCGGTGCCGCCGGTCGAGATGATGACGTCGATGTCGTCCCGGTTGGTCCAGTCGCGCACCACATGGCGGATGGCGCGGATGTCATCCTTCACGATCTTGCGGGCCGAGAGATTATGCCCCGCCGCGGCGACGCGGTCCGCCAGGGTCTGGCCGGATGCGTCGTTTTCCAGGGAGCGGGTGTTGGAGATTGTCAGGACCGCGATCCTGACCGGGATGAACTGCCTCGGCTCGCTCATTCAAAATACCTTTGATCGAATGTCCACTAGTGAGCGGAAATTACGCGCGCATGTGAACGCATTTGTTGACTCGCATGAAACACGAATTCTTAAGAAGAACAAGAAAAACCCGCTTTAAACCTACAAAACTCTGCCGAAGTTGACGCTGAGAGAAAAACGAATCCTGCTTTACTTGCTGCGCGGCCGAAGCTGACCAAACGTTTGTTTAATGCGCGTCCAGCATCTGGCGGAGTGAAAGGAAATCCCGCCAGGCAAGGCGTTTCTGGGTGCTGTGCTGCAGAAGAAAGGCTGGGTGAAGCGTCGGCAGAACAGGAATGTTCCGTCCACTGACAGTCACTGTTATCCAGTTGCCGCGCAGTTTCAGCATGCCGTCGCCGCGGCCGGTGAGGCGGTGCGCCGGGGCGGCGCCGAGGCAGACGATCACATCGGGTTTCTGTAATTCGATGGCGCGCAGCAGGAAGGGCAGGCACATCTGGGTTTCCGCTTCGGTGGGTTTGCGGTTGCCGGGCGGGCGCCAGAAGATGGTGTTGGTGATGAACACGGCGCTCTCCCGGTCCTCCGCCTGGCGCGACAGGCCGATGGCGGCCAGCATCCGGTCCAGCAACTGGCCGGACTTGCCCACGAAAGGTTTGCCCTGGATGTCCTCGTCGCGGTCCGGCGCATCACCCACCAGCATGACGCGTGCCGCCGGGTTGCCGTCGGCGAAGCATAACCGCGTCGCGGTCTTTTTCAGCGGGCAGGCGTCGAAGGATTCGAGCGCTGCCGCGATCTCGCCAATGCTCATGCAGGAAGCGGCGGCCGGGGCGCTGGAGGCCACCGCCCCGGCTGGCGCAGCAGGTGCCGCGGGGGCCTTCGCGGCGGCAGGCGCCGGCGCGGGTTGCCCATGCGCGTTGCGGGCCGCGGCGGCGAGGCGGTTCACCGGGTCTTCGCCGATCATTTCATCCGCGCCCATTTCGGCCAGCCAGCGGAGCGCCTCGGCGGCTTCGAAGGGGCTCATGTCGTTTTGCTTCACTTGAGTGTCCTAAATGGCGGCTTGTGCGGGTGGGCTGGCTCACTATAAAGACGCCGGTCGGCTGATGAAAGACGGAGTAAGGCCTGTGGAACAGATCCAGCGCGAGGCGATGGAATATGATGTCGTGATCGTGGGCGCGGGCCCTGCCGGCCTTTCGGCGGCGATCCGGCTGAAGCAGCTTTCCCCCGACCTCTCCGTCTGCCTGCTCGAAAAGGGTTCGGAAGTGGGTGCCCACATCCTGTCGGGCGCGGTGATCGACCCGATTGCCCTTAATGAGCTGATCCCCGACTGGAAGGAAAAGGGTGCCCCCCTCAACACCCCCGTGACCGAGGACCGCTTCTACATGCTGGGGCCGCAGGGCGCACTGCGCCTGCCCAATTTCCTCATGCCGCCGCTGATGGACAACCATGGCAACTATGCCATTTCGCTCGGCAACCTGTGCCGCTGGCTGGCCCAGCAGGCTGAGGGCCTGGGCGTCGAGATCTATCCGGGCTTTGCCTGTTCGGAAGTGCTCTACCGCGAAGATGGCTCGGTGAAGGGCGTTGTCGCCGGCGTCATGGGCATCGGCAAGGATGGTGAGCCGAAGGCGGATTACCAGCCGGGCATGGAGCTTCTCGGCAAATATGTGCTGATCGCCGAAGGCGTGCGCGGCTCGCTCGCCAAGGAAATCATCGCCAAGTACAAGCTGTCGGAAGGCCGCGAGCCGCAGAAGTTCGGCATCGGCATGAAGGAACTCTGGGAGATCCGCCCGGAGAACCACCACCAGGGCCAGGTGACCCACACCATGGGCTGGCCCCTGGGCCTCAAGACCGGCGGCGGCAGCTTCATGTATCACCTCGAGGACAATCTCGTATCCATCGGCCTCGTGGTGCATCTCAACTACACCAACCCCCACCTGTTCCCCTACATGGAGTTCCAGCGTTTCAAGCATCACCCGCTGATCGAACCGGTGCTGCAGGGCGGGCGGCGCATCGCCTATGGTGCGCGCGCCATCACCGAGGGTGGCTTCCAGTCGGTGCCGAAGCTCTATTTCCCCGGCGGCGCACTGATCGGCTGTTCGGCAGGCTTCGTCAATGTGCCGCGTATCAAGGGTTCGCACAATGCCATGAAGACCGGCATGATGGCCGCCGAAGCGGCCTTCAGGGCACTGGAGGCCGGCCGCTCCGGCGATGAACTCAAGGATTACGAAGAAGCCTACGAGAACAGCTGGGTCTATCAGGATCTGAAGCGCGTCAGGAACGTAAAGCCCATGTGGTCGAAGCTCGGCCTCGCCGGCGGCCTGGCGCTCGGCGGCCTCGACATGTGGATGAACCAGCTGTTCGGCGTCGGCTTCGGCACCTGGAAGCACGGCAAGCCGGACCACGCGACGCTGAAGCCTGCCTCCGAGTCGAAGCCCATCGATTATCCGAAGCCAGACGGCGTCATTTCATTCGACCGGCTGACCAATGTCGCCTTCTCCGCCACCAACCACGAGGAGGACCAGAAGGTCCACCTGCGCCTCAGGGATGCGGATGTGCCGGTGCGCGAGAATCTGCCCCGCTACAACGAGCCCGCCCAGCGCTATTGCCCGGCGGGCGTCTATGAGGTGGTGATGGAGGAAGGCAAGGCGCCGCGCTTCCAGATCAACCACCAGAACTGCGTGCACTGCAAGACCTGCGACATCAAGGATCCTGCCCAGAACATCAACTGGGTGGTGCCGCAGGGTGGCGAAGGCCCCAACTACCCCAACATGTGAGGGCCTGCCGCAATCCCCGGCTACGGTGGGGGATTGCGGTGATCCCAAAAACACCTCATTTTGCCGGGAAGAGTCGAAGCACATCGCGGGTGGCACGGGGCCGCCCGCCGTTTGACATGGATGAAGATGACGGGATTCCTCCTTCGCGCTGCCCTGACCGGATTGTTCCTCACCCCGCTGTCGGCGGGGGCCGCGCTGGCCTATGAACAGGCCGGCCTCTCGCCTTCCGGAAGCTATCTTGCCGGCCGCTCGGCCGCGAAGCTGCGCGACAATGACCTCGCCTCCGATTACCTGAGCGGCGCCCTCAAGGCGGACGCAGGCAACCCCGTGCTGACCGAGAAAGTCTTCCTGCTCGAGTTGTCCGAAGGCAATATTCCGGAGGCCGAGGCCTATGCCCGCGAGGTGCTGACGTTCAACAGCCAGCAGCGCATGGCGCGCATCGTGCTGGGCATCGAGGCGTTCCGGGCCACGCGTTATGCGGAGGCCCGCAAGAACCTGGAGCAGGCCGCCTATACCCCCGTTGGCGAACTCACATCCTGGCTGCTGATCGCCTGGTCTTATGCCGGCGAGGGTGATCTCAACGCGGCGCTCAAGGCGCTCGACCGCCTCGACAGCAATGAGAGCTTCTCAAGCTTCAAGGCCTTCCATTCCGGCCTCATCGCCGATTACCTGGGCAATGCCGTGCGGGCCGAAGCCTCCTACCGCCTCGCCTATGAGGAGGCCGGCAATGCGCTGCGCATCGTGCAGGCCTATGGCAATTTCCTCGCGCGCAACGGGCGCGTGCCCGAGGCGCAGAAGATCTACCGCGCCTTCCTCGAGAACGATGACAATCCGCTGATCGTGCGGGCTCTGGAGGACAGCCTCGGGAACCAGACGCCGCAGCCCTTCATCGGCTCTGCGGGGGCGGGCGCGTCGGAAGTCATGTTCTCGCTCGCCACATCGATGACCGACGAGCAGACCATCGACATTGCGCTGCTCTATGCCCAGCTTGGCCTGAGCTTCAACGCCGACCTGCCGGTGACCTACACGCTGCTCGGCGACACCTATGAAGACATGAAGCGCTACGAAAAGGCGATCGAGGCCTATGAGAAGGTGCCGGCGTCCTCGCCGCTCCGCTCCAACGCCGAGATGGAAATCGCCGTCTGCCTGCAGCGGCTGGAACGCAAGGACGAGGCGCTCGCCAAGCTCAAGGACCTCATCGCCCGTGAGCCGAAGAACTTCGATGCCATCGTGACGCTCGGCAACATCTACCGCAGCAACGAGGACTTCGCCAACGCCGCCAAGACCTATGATGATGCCATCGCGCTCATCGCGGGCAATGATGAAGGCCGCTGGCGCGTCTATTACTTCGACGGCATCGCGCATGAGCGGCTGAAGCAGTGGGACATTGCCGAGCAGCGCTTCCGCCGCGCGCTGGAGCTTTCGCCCAACGAGCCGAGCGTGCTGAACTATCTCGGTTACTCGATGATCGAGAAGAACATCAATCTCACCGAAGCGCTGGACATGGTGAAGAAGGCCGTCGAGCTGAAGCCCAATGACGGCTACATCATCGACAGCCTCGGCTGGGCCTATTATCAGCTCGGCGATTACGAACAGGCCGTTACCATCATCGAGCGCGCCGTTGAGCTGCTGCCGGCCGATCCGACCATCGCTGACCATCTGGGCGATGCCTACTGGCGCGTCGGGCGCAAGCTGGAGGCCAGGTTCCAGTGGCAGCACGCTATCGACAACAAGCCCGAGCCGGCGGACCTGAAGCGCATTCAGGAAAAAATGGAGAAGGGCCTGCCGGAGGTGCCGCCGGTGAAGCCCGCCCAGTCCACCACGGGTCAGAACAACGGCTGACGCGCAAGGTGGCGGCGTTCACAGTCTTCGCGCCGGCAAAGGTCAACCTCGCGCTGCATGTGCTGGGGCGCCGGGACGACGGCTATCATGATCTCGACTCGCTCGTGGCTTTCGCCGATGTCGGCGACTGGCTCAGTTTTTCGCCCGCCGCGCAGTTTGCCATCACGGCTGAGGGGCCCTTCGCGCACGCCCTGCCGGAGGCTTCCTCCAACATCATCGCAAGAGCCTGGGAGGCCGTCACGGCCATCGCCGCGGGCCGCGGCCTGATGCTGCCGCCGGTGGCCGTGCACCTCACGAAGAACCTGCCCGTGGCCTCGGGGATCGGCGGCGGTTCCGCAAACGCGGCAGCGGCGATCAAGGGATTCCTGACGCTTGCCGGCCTGGCGGAGGATGATCCGGAGATCATGGCGGCCGCGCTCGCCATCGGCGCTGATGTGCCGGTGTGCCTGACTGGCCGCGCCTGCCGCATGCGCGGCGTGGGCGAAGTCATCACGCCGCTCGATGGTTTCGCGCCGCGCCACGCGCTTCTCGTCAATCCGCTGGTCGAGGTGTCGACGCCCAAGGTATTCGGCGGCCTCGGGCTTTCACGCGGCCAGCGCTTCGGGGCGGCGATTGCCGATGAGGCCGAGCCGGCCGGCTGGCGAAACGATCTCGCCCCGCCGGCCATTCACCTCGCTCCGGTGATCGGCAAGGTACTGGCGCGGCTTCAGTCAGCGCCCGGTGTGACGCGCGTCTTCATGTCGGGTTCCGGGGCCACTTGCGTGGCGCTGACCGAGGCGAAGGCCGAGCCCCACCGATTCGATCTTGAACCGGGGTGGTGGCGGGCCTCCGCCACGCTGTCATGAACACGTCAGTAGGCGCGTGACACGCAGAAATCGACAGCTTCCAGCAGCGCGTTCTTCAGGTCCGAGGCGGGGAAGATCGCCAGTGCATCGCGCGCGATGTCGCCATAGTGGTTGGCGCGCTCGATTGTGTCGGACAGCGCGCCGTGGCGGTCCATCAGCTTGCGGGCATAGGCGAAATCGTCGGCGGTCTGGTTGCCCTCTTCCATCGTGCGCTTCCAGAAGCTGCGTTCCTCGGCAGCGCCACGCCGGTAGGAAAGGACAACCGGCAGGGTGATCTTGCGCTCACGGAAATCATCGCCCACGCCCTTTCCGAGCTTGTCGGTGGAACCGGAATAATCGAGCGCATCATCGATCAGCTGGAAGGCGATGCCGAGATTGCGGCCATAGGATTCAAGCGCCGCCTGTTCGCTGTGCGGGCGGTTCGCAACCACGGCACCCACTTCGGCGGCGGCGGCAAACAGTGCCGCCGTCTTGGCCACGATCACCTCCATGTAGGCGTCTTCGGTGGTGGAGGTATCCTGCGACACCGAGAGCTGCAGAACCTCGCCCTCGGCAATGGTGCAGGCGGCAGCCGAGAGGATACGCAAGGCTTCGAGCGAACCTGTTTCCACCATCATGCGGAAGGCCTGGCCGAGGAGATAGTCGCCGACCAGCACGCTTGCCTGATTGCCCCAGATGACGCGCGCCGCCTGCTTGCCGCGGCGCAGGT
>JBIIGF010000058.1:0-7647 GCA_044236665.1 Aestuariivirga sp.
GGGCGGCGCCGAAGGCGGGGCCTGCTTCCGCGCCCTCCGCCAGCAGAACTGTCTTGTCGAGGGCGCTGGCGAGGATGGTCATCCATAGCCTGCTCCGCGATCCGCCGCCATTGACGGCGATCCGGGAAGGGAGTGCTCCCGTCGCTTCCACATGACCCTGCGCATCGGCGAGCGACAGCGCAACGCCCTCCAGCACGGCCTGGATCACCTGCTCCCGGCTGGACGCTGGCGTGAGCCCGAACAGCACGCCCCTGGCGTGGGGGTTGTTGTGCGGTGTGCGCTCGCCCGAGAGATAGGGCAGGAACAGGATGGGCGAGGGGCCGGTGAAGGCGGCCTCCGTTTCGGCCATCAGCTTGCCGATGTCAGGCTCGCCCAGAAGCCCCGCCGCCCAGGCCAGCGCGCCAGCCCCGTTCAGCAGGGCCGCCATCTGGAACCAGCGCTCCGGCAAGCCATGGCAGAAGGTATGGACAAGATGTTCAGGCGCCGGCCGGTAGTGATCCCGCGCCACGAAATACTGGGTCGCGGTGCCGATCGAGATGAAGGCATCGCCGGGGTTCACCGCGCCAGAGCCTATGGCGCCCGCCGCTGCATCGCCAGCCCCTGCTGCCACGATGGTGCCGGGAGACAGCCCCCAGCCAGCGGCCACCGCGCCGCTGAGTTGCCCGGACGCGGCCGGGCCCTCCAGCGCGGCGGGCAGCAAGCCCGGCGCAATGCCACAGGCCCCGGCAATGTCGGGCGACCAGCAGCGCCTGCCTGAATCGAGCAGCAGCGCGCCGGACCCGTCGCACATGTCGGTGGCGAGGCTTCCCGTCATCCGAAACCGCACATAATCTTTGGGCATCAGCAGGTGACGGGCCCTCGCCATCACCTCGGGCTCATGGCGCTGAAGCCACAGAAGCTTCGGCGCCACGAAGCCCGGCATGGCCGGAACCCCGGCGATCCGCCCGATGGCGGGAAGCCGCCGGTTCAGCTCATCCGCCTCCAGATGGGCGCGCCCGTCATTGTGGAGGATGGCGGGGCGGAGCGGCTGGCAGGCCTCATCGAGCAGCACCGCCCCATGCATCTGGCCCGAAAGCCCGATGGCGCGGATGCCGGACCAGCCATTGCCCGCCGCCGCCCGGAGTTCATGCACAGCCTTGTCGATTGCCGCCCACCAATCCTCAGGGTTCTGTTCAGACCACAGTTCATGCGGGCGCGACACGGCAAGGGGTGCCGAAGCTGACGCAACAATCCGCTGCGCCTCATCCACCACCACGGCCTTGACCGAGGAGGTGCCGACATCGAGCCCGAGGAACATGAGAGATATCAGCCCTTCTGTGCCACCAGCATGTAGTTCACATCCATGTCGCGGCTCACTTTCCACTGGCGCGAGAACGGGCTGTAGGTCACGCCCTTCTCATCCATGACCGACAGGCCGTTCCCGTCCAGCCAGCCCCTGAGTTCGGCCGGGGTGATGAACTTCTCCCACTGGTGGGTGCCTTTCGGCAGCCAGCCCAGCACATATTCGGCCCCGATGATGGCGAGGCCGAAGGATTTCAGCGTGCGGTTGAGGGTGGCGACGAACATCAGCCCGCCGGGCTTCAGCATCGAGGCGCAGGAGGCCACGAAGGCTTGGGGATCTGACACGTGCTCGATCACCTCCATGTTGAGGATCACGTCGAATGTTTCGCCCGCCGCCGCCAGGTCTTCCGAGGTGCCCACCCGGTAGTCGATCCCGAGGCCCATTTCCTGCGCATGGACGGAGGCCGTCTTGATGTTCTTCTCCGAGGGGTCAACGCCGGTGATGGTGGCGCCGAGCCTGGCCATCGGTTCGGTCAGGAGCCCGCCGCCGCAGCCGATGTCGAGGAAGCGCAGGCCCTCGAAGGGCTGGCGCTCCAGCGGGTCGCGCCCGAAGCGGGCTGTCACCTGCTCCTTGATGAACTGCAGCCGGACCGGGTTGAACACATGCAACACCCCGAATTTGCCTTTGGGGTTCCACCATTCGGCGGCCATGCGGGAGAATTTCTCGACTTCAGAGGGATCGAGGGAGGGGGCGAAGGCTGTCATGTCAAAATCCAAATTTCTGCAGGGGTCATTATTGCATAAGGTAAGCCCGTCATCTATGAGTACGCCGCGCCGCACCCGGGGGTTCAATCGTCCATCAGACTTGGCCACCAGCCGGACCTGAGCAAGGGTTGGGGCGGCGGGGATATGAAAGGTTTGGCCGATGGGCCGTTTGGTAATGAAGTTTGGGGGAACCTCGGTTGCGGACATCGCCCGCATCCGCAACGTTGCCCGCCACGTCGAACGTGAAGTGAAGTCCGGCCACCATGTGGCGGTGGTCGTGTCGGCCATGTCGGGCACGACAGACCGCCTCGTCGGCTGGTGCCGTGAGGCCGCCGCCGTGCATGATGCGCGTGAATATGACGCGGTCGTCGCCTCGGGCGAGCAGGTGACGGCGGGCCTCCTCGCAATCGTGCTGCAGGACTTGGGCATACCCGCCCGCTCCTGGCAGGGCTGGCAGATCCCGCTGAAGACCGACGGCGTGCATGGCGCGGCCCGCATCGCCGGAATCGACGGTGATGAAATCAGGAAGCGCATGGAGCAGGGTCAGGTCGCGGTGATCGCCGGCTTCCAGGGCATCGGCCCTGACCGGCGCATCACCACGCTGGGTCGCGGCGGCTCCGACACCTCGGCCGTTGCCATTGCCGCCGCACTCGATGCGGCTTGCGACATCTATACCGACGTCGATGGCGTTTACACAGCCGACCCGCGCATCGTCACCGGCGCCCGCAAGCTCGACCGCATCTCCTATGAAGAGATGCTGGAGCAGGCTTCGCTCGGCGCCAAGGTGCTGCAGACGCGCTCTGTCGAACTCGCCATGGTCTACAAGGTGCCGCTGCAGGTGCGCTCGAGCTTCGAGCCGCCCGAGTCACCGAACCAGAACAAGCCCGATGGCACGGGTCCCGGAACACTCGTATGCGATGAGGAACGTATCGTGGAACAGCATGTGGTGAGCGGCGTCGCCTATTCGCGCGATGAAGCCAAGGTTTCGATCCGGCGGGTGAAGGACCAGCCCGGCATTTCGGCGGCGATCTTCGGGCCGCTGGCTGAGTCCGATATCAGCGTTGACATGATCGTGCAGAACATCTCCGCCGATGGCGCCTTCACCGATATCACCTTCACGGTGGCCCGCAAGGATCTGCGCAAGGCATTGGACGTGCTGAACGGCGTCAAGGACAAGGTTGGCTTCACTGATCTCGTCCATTCTGCGGATGTCGCCAAGGTGTCGATCGTCGGCATCGGCATGCGCAGCCACGCGGGCGTCGCCGCAAGGATGTTCCGCGCGCTGGCCGAGAAGGGCATCAACATCCAGGCGATCACCACGTCCGAGATCAAGGTCTCGGTGCTGATCGACGAAGCCTATACTGAACTCGCCGTGCGCGCCCTGCACACCGCTTACGGCCTCGACGCAAAGGCATCCTGATCAGCCATGCGCATCATCAGCCACCCCGTGACGACGGCCGGCCGCTATAAAGCGGCCACCGTCTCCGTACGCGGGGACACCGGCTGATGGGTACCTCCGCCCTCGGCCCGCGTGTCCTGCTCAAGCGGCTCCGCGAGGTCATGGCGGAGCCGGTCACAGCACAGAAGCGCCTCGACAAGATCGTCCAGATCATCGCTGCCAATATGGTGGCGGAAGTCTGCTCGATCTATGTCATGCGGCCGGGCGATGTTCTTGAACTCTATGCCACGGAAGGCCTGAACCGCGAGGCCGTCCACAAGTCGAAGCTCAAGATCGGCGAGGGTCTCGTCGGTACCATCGCGCGCCAGGCCATCGGCCTCAACCTCTCCGAGGCGCAGGAGCATCCGGCCTTCAAATACCTGCCCGAGACGGGCGAGGAGATCTATCACTCCTTCCTCGGCGTGCCGGTCATGCGTGGCGGCATCGTGATCGGTGTGCTGGTGGTGCAGAACCGCACCCGCCGCCACTATACGGAGGAAGAGGAAGAAGCGCTGCAGACCACGGCCATGGTGCTGGCCGAGGTCATCGCCGCAGGTGAACTGCGCGAGGTGGCGCGTGAGGTCGCGGCCGACGTCGCTCATGTCAGAAGCCACCATTTGCGTGGCGATTCGCTCGCTGAAGGCGTGGCGCTTGGCCATGCCGTCCTGCACGAGCCGCGCGTCGTCATCCAGAATCTCATTGCCGAGAATATTCCGAAGGAAAAGAGGCGCCTCGAGGATGCTGTGGCGCAACTGCGCGCCCATGTCGATGAACTGCTCGACGGTTCCGACGCGCAGCGCGGCGGGGCCACGGAATACTCTGACGTCCTCGAAACCATCCGCATGTTCGCGCATGACAAGGGCTGGGTGAACCGCCTTCGCGAAGCAATCGACACGGGCCTCACCGCCGAAGCCGCGGTGGAGCGCGTGCAGAACGACAACCGCGCCCGCATGGCGAGAACGCCCGACCCCTACCTGCGCGAGCGCATGCATGACCTCGACGACCTGTCGAACCGGATGCTCCGTATCCTGACGGGTTCGATTGCCACGGCCTCGCGCACTGACCTTCCCGCCAACGCCATTGTGGTGGCCCGCAACATGGGGCCCGCCGAACTTCTCGACTATGACCGCACACGGCTGCGCGGCGTCATCCTCGAAGAGGGCGGGCGCACCAGCCATGTGGCGATCGTGGCGCGTGCACTCGGCATTCCCGCCGTCGGCCAGGCCGAAGGGCTGATCGATCTCGTCGATACCGGAAGCCCGATCATCGTCGATGGCGGCACGGGCGAGGTGTTCGTCCGTCCGTCCACGGATCTTCAGCGGGCCTATGCCGAGAAGGTTCGCTTCTATGCGCGCAAGCAGGCGCAATACGCCGCACTGCGCGATGAGCCCGCCATCTGCAGGTCGGGCGAGAAGATCGAGCTCAACATCAATGCGGGGCTGATCGTCGACCTGCCGCATCTCCATGACTCAGGTGCCGACGGCGTGGGCCTTTACCGCACCGAACTGCAGTTCATGATGGCGAGCCGCTTCCCCAGGCTCTCCCAGCAGGTGCGCCATTACGAGAACATCATCGGCCAGGCGCGCGGCAAGCCCGTCACCTTCCGCACCCTCGACATCGGGGCGGACAAGGTGCTGCCCTATCTGCGCCAGCCGAAAGAGGAGAACCCGGCGCTGGGCTGGCGCTCGATCCGCATGGCGCTGGACCGGCCGGCGCTGCTGCGCCTGCAGGTGCGCGCGCTGATGATGGCGGCCGAGGGCGCGCCGATGAAGATCATGTTCCCGATGATCGCCGATGTTGAGGAATACAAGCGCGCGGTGGAGGTGGTGGACCTCGAGAAGGCGCATCTCCTGAAGCGTGGCCACCGCCTGCCACAGCCTCTGAAGCTCGGCGCCATGATCGAGATTCCCTCGCTGCTCTGGCAGCTCGACCATCTTCTGCCGCTCGTTGACTTCGCCTCGATCGGCTCCAACGACCTCGTGCAGTTCCTGTTCGCCTCCGACCGCGGCAACCCGCGCCTGGCTGGCCGCTACGATGCCCTGAGCCCGGCGGCGCTCGGCGCCATGCGCCTCATCGTCGAGAAGGCGGAGAAGCACGCCAAGCCCGTGACCCTGTGTGGCGAGCTGGGCGGGCGCCCGCTGGAGGCCATGGGCCTGATCGGCGTGGGCCTGACCTCGATTTCCATGGTGCCCTCGGCCGTCGGTCCGGTGAAGGCCATGGTGCGCACGCTGGACCGCGCCAAGCTCTGGGCTTTCATGGAGCCCCTGCTGTCAAGTCCGCTGCACACGCTCCGGCCGGAACTGCTGGAATTCGCCCAGCGCAACGGCGTGGTTCTCTGACGCCGCACCGCCGTTAGCGTCTGATTCACCATTCTCGGTCATTGTTCGGGAAAAGCTCCGTTGAGGGAGCGTTAACCCCTTCAAAGCCCGAGAGTGGTCTCATGCGTGACGATATCACCAAGTTAGACGGAACCGCCGAAGAGGCCCACATCCACGCTCTCGCTACGGAAGGCCATGAGCCCGGCGCCGCGGAAGACGGTGATGGGTTCTCCGCGGAGTCCCTTGCGGAAGCCGGCGATGAGGTCCACGGGGCCGTTCACCCCCCGAAGCCCGATGGCGAAACCGATCCGCTGGGCGAGGCCGGCTGGTATCTCGAGCATGAACGCGTGTCGCACGGCCTGACCCTCGAAGAGGTTGGCGAGGCGACCGGCATTCATCCCTATCACCTGGAGGCGATTGAACTGGGGGCCGTCACCCATCTGCCAGAGCGCCATGAAACCCTCGAGATGATCAGCGTCTACGCCCAGTATCTGGGCTTCGATCCGGAACCGCTGGTCGCGCATTACGCAGCACTGCTGCCGCCGCCGCCGCTCGCTGCCGAGCCCCGTCACCCGGCCAATCCGGCTCCCCTGTCCAGCGCCCGTATCCTCGCCTTCGGCCGCTTTGCGAAATTCCCGCGCCCTGACTTGAAGCGCATGCGGCGGGGCGGCCTCGTCGCCTCGCTGGCGGGCGCGCTGCTGGTGGTGGGTGCTGTGGGCTATCTGCTTCTGCCGGGTTCCCAGAGCCCGCAACAGGGTGCGGAGATGGCCGAAGCCGTGCCGCCGGGCGTTGACCCGATGCCCACCGCATCGACCGGGCCCGAAGCGGCCGACGTGTCGGTTTCCGAAGCGCCCATGCCCGCCGACGAGGCGGGGGCCGCATCCGCCAAGGCAGGCGAGAATGACCTTGAAGGTACTGGCCTCGATGGCATCACCATGCTCATCGAGCAGAATGTGATGAATGACAGCGGCAAGGCCAAGCCCAAGGATCAGGCCAAGCCCGCCGCCGCTGCGGGCGATGTGGCGCTGACCGGCGAGGGCCGCCAGTTCGGTGGCGACAATGGTGAAAGCCGCCTCACGCTCAAGGCCAAGGCGCCAGTCTGGGTCCGGATCGAGGACAGCCATGGCAATGTGGTGATGACCCAGATGCTGATGAAGGGCGATACCTACCGGGTGCCGAACCGCGACGGCCTCGTCGTCATTGCGCGCGATGGCGGGTTGCTGGTCTACATCATCGACGGCAAGGAGAAGGGCATTCTCGGCACGCCGGGCGAAATCCTGGTCGGCCGTTCGCTCGACATCAAGACCTTCGAAGGCTGACGGCACCCGCATCTTGCGTGCCGTCGTCCAACGCGTTTCCGAAGCCTCCGTCACGGTGGGCGATGAGGTCACGGGCGCCATCGGCCGTGGCCTTCTCGTGCTGGTCTGCGCCATGGCGGGCGACACGGCGGCCGACGCCGAGCGCCTGGCTGCGAAGATCGTGAAGCTGCGCATCTTCAAGGATGAGGCGGGCAAGATGAACCTCGCCCTGTCCGCGGTCGAGGGGGCGGTGCTGGTGGTGAGCCAGTTCACGCTGGCTGCCGATGGGATGGAGAGCGGCAACCGCCCCGGCTTTTCACGCGCGGCGGGGCCGGAGGACGGCAAGCGCCTCTATGGCGACTTCTGTGCCTGCCTGCGCGCTGGTGGCGTGAGGGTCGAAACCGGCATCTTCGCGGCTGATATGAAGGTCGCGCTGGTGAATGACGGCCCCGTCACCATCCTGTTCGATACCGCGAAACCAGGCTGAAAGGCTTCCAACAGGGCGGGGCTTCGGCTAGAAGCCGCCCATGTCCGCCATACCGCCTGA
>JBIIGF010000059.1:0-7586 GCA_044236665.1 Aestuariivirga sp.
CGCAGGTGGAGGCCCATGCCCGCCGGGGTAACCCGCAGCGCTTTGCTTTCCCGCGCCCGCTGAAGGGCCGGAAGGACTGCAACTTCTCCTTCTCCGGCCTCAAGACGGCGGTGCGTGAGGTGGTGACGGACCTCGGCACGCTCAGCGATCAGGACGTGGCGGATATCTGTGCTTCCTTCGAGGCCGCAGTGGCCGAGACGATGGCCGATCGCCTGCTGATGGCCGTTCACCTGTTCCGCGCCGCCCACCCCGCCGTTGAAAGCCCCGCCCTGATCGTGGCGGGGGGCGTTGCCGCCAACCAGAAACTGAAATCCGTGTTCGAGCAGGCCGCCTTGCGCCATAACCTCACCCTGATCGTGCCGCCTGCCAGGCTCTGCACCGACAATGCCGCGATGATCGCCTGGGCCGGGGCGGAGCGGCTGGCGCTTGGCCTCATCGATGAGATGGGCGTTGCGGCGCGGGCCCGCTGGCCGCTCGATCAGGCGCAGGCACCGGTTTACGGTTCGGGCAAGCTCGGGGCCAAGGCGTGAGCCTGACGGTTGCCGTCCGAACGCTGTCGCGCCGGCTTGGCATCGAGATGCCGGTTGTGGATGCCGCCCACGCCATTGTTGACGCCGGTACCGCGCCGGAGGAAGACAACGCCCGGCGTCTCGCCCGGCCTCCGGGCCCTGAAATCAAGCAAGGATGAACGCAGCATGCTTTTCGCCCTGATCTGCACCGACAAACCGCAAAGCCTCGACCTCCGCATGTCGGTGAGGCCCGACCACCTGAACTATCTCAATGGGCTGGGCGCTCACCTGAAGGCTGCGGGCCCCTTCACCGATGATGACGGCAAGCCCACCGGCAGCCTGGTCATCATCGAGGCGGCGGACATGGCGGCGGCGCGGGCGGTGGCGGAGAATGACCCCTACGCGAAGGCCGGGCTGTTCGCTCACGTGGACATCCGCCCGTGGAAGTGGCTCATCAAGAATCCGGAAGCGACGTGATGGCGAATTACTGGTTGTTCAAGTCCGAACCTGATGTCTGGTCCTGGGCGCAGCAGAAGGCCAAGGGGGCTGCCGGCGAGGAGTGGACGGGGGTGCGCAATTATCAGGCCCGCAACAACATGCGTGCCATGAAGATCGGCGACAGGGGCTTCTTCTACCATTCCAACGAGGGCCGCGAGGTGGTTGGTATTGTCGAGGTGTGCAAGCTGGCGCACAAGGATTCGACCGCCGAGGTCGACACCTGGGACTGCGTCGACATCCGCGCGGTGGCCGATGTGCCCCGCCCGGTGACGCTCGATGAAATCAAGGCCGACCCGGCCTTGAAGGACATGGTACTTGTCAACAATTCCCGGCTCTCGGTGCAGCCGGTGAGCGAGGCGGAGTTCAAGCACATCTGCAAGCTTGGCGGCGTCAAGCCTTGAGCATTCCGGACCGCGGAGGGTTCATCCGCGCCAATACTTCCGTCATGACGCCGCCGCTGGTGCCGGAGGTGAAGCTCCATCTCGCGCATGAGGCGGTGCCGCTGTGGCAGAAGACCGAAGAGGAACTGGGCGAGATGGGCCTGCCGCCGCCCTTCTGGGCCTTCGCATGGGCAGGCGGCCAGGCGCTGGCGCGGCATGTGCTGGATCATCCCTCCCTCGTTCAGGGCAAGCGGGTGATCGACCTTGCTTCGGGGTCCGGCCTCGTCGGGATCGCCGCGATGAAGGCCGGTGCGGCAAGCGTTCTGGCAGCCGACATTGACGGTTTCTCGCTCGAAGCCATCCGCCTCAATGCCGAGATGAACGGCGTCACTCTGGACGTCACCGGCGATGACTTGCTGACTGCCCCCACGCCATCCTGCGGCATCATCCTCGTGGGCGACCTGTTTTACGAGAAAGACCTTGCGGCCAAGGTGTTCGGTTGGCTGTCGGACGCGGAAGGCCGGGGCATTCCGGCCCTGATCGGCGACCCCGGCCGCAGCTACCTGCCGCGCGGCAAGCTCATGAAGCTCGGCGAATACAAGGTACAGGTGACGCGTGATCTCGAGGATGCCGAGATCAAGTGGACGTCGGTCTGGCGGCTGGACCCGAGTTGTTGAGGTAGAGCGCGCCCATCAGCACGGCGAGCGAGATGAACAGCCAGGCATCTGCACCGCCATAGAAGGACAAGGCGATGATGACGGCGGCGGGCGTGGAGAGATAGACGGCCTGCACGGTGAACACCGCGCCCTTTTCCTGAATGAGGGTGAAGAAGGCGATGCGCTCCAGCACCCACATGCCGCAGGCGAGCAGCACCGTGCCATAGGCGGCGATGGGCAGTTGATCGGCCGACCAGGGCGGGGCGAACAGCAGCAGGAAGGGCAGGGCGAGCATGCCCGACCAGAAGCTCTCGGCAACGCCCGCCGCCATGGCATGGGCGCGCGGCGGCCACCAGATGGCGGCAAACCAGTTATAGGCGGAATAGAGGACGGGCAGTGAGAAGGTGGCAATGAGCCACCATGACACGGTTCCCGACAGCATGCCCTCGCGGGTGATGACCAGGATTGCGGTCGAGGTGAAGCCAAGCAGGATGGCAAGCAGCCGCCGTGGCGCGGCATTCTCCCGCCGCGTGACGAGTGCCAGCAGGTAATTCACGATCGGCGCGGTGGAGATGATCAGCGCCAGTTCGGTGGGTGGCACGTGGCGGGCGAACACCAGGCCCAGAGCGAAGGGAACATTCATCAGGATGGCGCAGCCCAGCCCGAAGAGTTGCAGCTGCCGCCCGCCCAGCCAGTCGATGCCCCGCCACTGGCAGATCAGGGCCAGCACCACCGCAACCCCCGTGCCGGTCAGGAAGATGACATGCGCAACCGGCATGCCGATCTCGCCCCAGTGGCGGTACAGGCTGGGGGAAATGCCCCAGAACAGGCCAAGGGACACGAACAGGCTGAGATGCCGGGCGGATGTCATGCCTGCTTCTTAGACAGGAGTCTCATTGCAGGCTATAGAACGCGGGGTCAAAAGAGCCACAATTCGCATGTCTGGGAGGAATGCACCTATGTCCGAGAAAGTCTATCCGGTACCTGCCGCCTGGAAGAAGAAGGCCTATGTGGATGATGCCGCCTACAAGAAGATGTATGCGGAATCGATCAAGGACCCAGCCAAGTTCTGGGCGAAGCACGCCAAGCGGCTGGATTGGTTCAAGGTTCCCAAGAAGATCAAGAACACCACCTACGAATACCCCAAGGTTTCGATCAAGTGGTATGAGGACGGCATCCTCAACGTTTCCTACAATTGCATCGACCGGCACCTGAAGAAGCGGGGCAACCAGGTCGCCCTGATCTGGGAAGGTGACGATCCCTATTACGACAAGAAGATCACCTACAACGAACTTTATGAAAATGTCTGCCGTTTTGCCAATGTTCTGAAGAAGAACGGCGTCAAGAAGGGCGACTGCGTCACCATCTACCTGCCGATGATCCCGGAAGCGGCCTATGCCATGCTGGCCTGCACCCGCATCGGCGCTGTGCACTCGATCGTGTTCGGCGGTTTCAGCCCCGACTCGCTCGCCAGCCGCATCAACGATGCCAATTCGAAACTCATCATCACGGCCGATGAAGGCCTGCGCGGCGGACGCAAGGTGCCGCTCAAGGCCAATGCCGATGAGGCACTGAAGCGCTGTGCTGGCAACGAGAAGGTGCTCGTGGTGCGCCGCACCGGCGGCCAGGTGGCGATGACGCCGGGCCGCGACGTCTGGTACCATGAGGAAGCCGCTACGGTTCCCGCTGAATGCAAGCCCGAGCGGATGAAGGCGGAAGACCCGCTGTTCATCCTCTACACCTCCGGGTCCACCGGCAAGCCGAAGGGCGTGCTGCACACCACCGGCGGCTACCTCGTCTATGCGTCGATGACGCATCAGTACGTGTTCGATTACCATGACGGCGACATCTACTGGTGCACGGCGGATGTGGGCTGGGTTACCGGCCACAGCTACATTGTCTACGGGCCTCTCGCCAATGGCGCGACCACGCTGATGTTCGAGGGTGTTCCGAACTACCCCAGCAACTCCCGCTTCTGGGAGGTGATCGACAAGCACAAGGTCAATATCTTCTATACCGCCCCCACCGCCATCCGCGCGCTCATGGGCGCTGGCGAAGCGGCCGTGGCGAAGACCTCGCGCAAGTCGCTCCGCCTTCTGGGCTCGGTCGGTGAACCGATCAACCCGGAGGCCTGGGAATGGTATCACCGCGTGGTGGGTGACGAGCGCTGCCCCATCGTCGATACCTGGTGGCAGACGGAAACCGGCGGCATCCTCATCACGCCGCTGCCCGGCGCCACCAAGCTCAAGCCCGGTTCTGCCACGCGGCCCTTCTTCGGCATCAAGCCGGCGCTGGTCGATGACAAGGGTGTGATCCTCGAGGGCGACAACAACGGTAACCTCGTGATCCTCGATTCCTGGCCGGGCCAGATGCGGACCGTCTATGGTGACCATGACCGTTTCGTGCAGACCTATTTCTCGACCTACAAGGGCATGTATTTCACCGGTGACGGCTGCCGCCGCGATGCGGACGGCTATTACTGGATCACCGGCCGCGTCGATGACGTAATCAACGTCTCCGGCCACCGGCTCGGGACGGCGGAGGTCGAATCGGCGCTGGTGTCGCACCCGAAGGTGTCGGAAGCCGCCGTCGTCGGCTACCCGCATGACATCAAGGGGCAGGGCATCTACTGCTACGTCACGCTGATGGCCGGCGAAACTGGCGATGATGGGCTGCGCAAGGACCTTGTCGCTCATGTCCGCAAGGAAATCGGCCCGCTGGCGACGCCCGACAAGATCCAGTTCGCGCCGGGCCTCCCAAAGACGCGCTCCGGCAAGATCATGCGCCGCATCCTGCGCAAGATCGCCGAGGATGATTTCGGTGCCCTGGGCGACACATCGACGCTGGCCGATCCGGCAGTGGTCGACGACCTGATCGCCAACCGGCAGAACAAGCGGGACTGATAGGCCCGGCAGGCGGCATTCAGGCGGGGCGGGAGGCCGGAACCGGCTTCCCGCCCCGCGCCCGTTCACGGCTGTTTGTCTTGCGGCCAGTCTCGCCAGCGCTTAAACTTATCCCAACTTACAACCGCAGGGGACGATCAAGCGTGAAGAGACGTGCATTCCTGTCGCTGCTGGGGCTCGCCGCCCTGGCGCTGCCGATGGCCAGCAAACCGGCGGAGGCGTTCCTGATCGATGGTGATGATGATCCGGACGAGCGCCGCCGCAGGCGTCTGGCCGGCACCAAGAACAGGAAGAAGACCGGAGCAAACAAGAAGCCCGCCAACACCCGCAAGACGGTCCGGAACAAGATCAACTACAAGGGCCGGGAAATCGTCGATTTCAAGACGGCCGAGAAGCCTGGCACCATCATCGTGAAAACCCGGGAGCGTGCGCTCTATCAGGTGATGCCCGACGGCAAGGCCAAGCGCTACCTGGTGGCTGTCGGCAAGGAAGGCTTTGCCTGGTCAGGCGTGGCCCGCATTGGCCTGAAGCGCAAGAACCCGACATGGACGCCGCCGGCCGAAATGATCAAGCGCACGCCGAAATATGCGAAATGGGCCAATGGCATGCCCGGTGGCATTCCGGAAAACCCGCTCGGGGTTCGCGCCCTCTACCTGTTCGACAAGGGTGGCGACACCATGTACCGCATCCACGGCACCAATGCGCCCTCGTCGATCGGCACGGCGGCGTCCTCCGGTTGCATCCGCATGCTGAACAAGGAAGTGGTCGAACTGTTCGATGCAACCCCGGTCGGCACCAAGGTGATCGTGCAGTAGCAGGGCATCAGCCCCGGACTGCCTCCCTGACCCACTGCACGATCTGCCCGGCCGGCATGGCGCCGGACTGGCGGGCGACCTCCCGCCCATCCCGGAAAAGGATCATGGTGGGAATGGAGCGGATGCCGTGGGCGGCTGACTGCGCCTGGGCCGCTTCCGTGTCCAGCTTTGCGAATCGGACATGGGGCTCCATCGCCTGGGCGGCCTTCTCGAACTCCGGTGCCATCATCTTGCAGGGGCCGCACCAGTCTGCCCAAAAATCGACCACGACCGGTATCGAATTGCGGCTGATATGGCGTTCGAAGCCGGGGCCATCCAGATTGACCGGATGGCCATCGAACAGGGGTTTGCGGCATTTGCCGCAGCGGGCCGCTTCCGCCGGCCTTTCGGCAGGAACGCGGTTGACAGCGGAACAGGCGGGGCAGACGATGTCACTCATGATTGATCCCTTCGACTGACTTCATGTGGGAACGGAATGGCATGGCAGCCATGATCTGCGTCAAGCCGTCCCAGCCCAGCCTATGCCTTTCGGCGTATTTGCTGTACTGCGCTGCACAAGCTAAACAATCTGCCGGAAACGGGAACAGCTACATGTCAACTTCACACAACTCAGGGCGGCCGCTTTCCCCGCACCTGCAGATCTACAAGCGGACGCTGACGATGATGCTCTCCATCGTCCACCGCATCACGGGGGTCGCGCTCTACGCAGGCACTCTCCTTCTCGTCTGGTGGCTCACGGCGGCGGCCATCTCCGACCAGTATTTTGACATGGCACAGGCCGTGTTCGGCAGCTGGATCGGGCAACTCGTCCTGTTCGGCTACACCTGGGCGCTGGTCCATCATGCGGTGGGCGGCATCCGCCATCTGGTCTGGGATACCGGCCGCGGCTTTGAGCTGAAGACGGTCGAGACGGTGGCGAGGCTCACGCTCGCCTCCTCGATCATCATCACCATCCTGATCTGGATCATCGGCTACGGAGTGCTGTCATGATGCGCAAGACTCCCCTTGGCCAGGTTCTGGGCCTTGGATCTGCCAAGTCCGGCACCGAACACTGGTGGGCGCAACGCGTCACCGCCATTGCCGGCATTCCGCTGGTCATCTTCCTCATCGGCTTCATCCTCATGCATGTGGGTGCCTCGCGCGCCGAGGTGGTGGCCAGTGTGAAGAATCCCTTCGTCGCCATCCTGCTCGCCCTGACCATCATCAACCTGGTCTGGCACATGCGGCTTGGGCTGCAGGTGGTGATCGAGGACTATGTCCACGGGCATGGAGCCAAGCTTGCGGCCCTGCTCCTCAATACCTTCTTCTCCGTGGCGATGGGTGCCGCGGCCCTTTATGCAATCCTCAAGATGAGCTTCGGACTCTGATGGCTGTTGTCGAAACCAAGAAGAAGGCCCCGAAGAGCTTCACCTTCGGCGGCCGCACCTATCCGGTGACGGACCACACCTATGATGTGGTCGTCGTGGGTGCTGGCGGCGCGGGGCTTCGCGCCACGCTGGGTGCCTCGCAGGCGGGCCTCAAGACGGCCTGTATCTCGAAGGTCTTCCCCACCCGCTCGCATACGGTGGCGGCCCAGGGCGGCATCGCCGCCTCGCTCGCCAACATGGGCGCGGATGACTGGCGCTGGCACATGTATGACACCGTGAAGGGCGCGGACTGGCTGGGCGACCAGGATGCCATCGAATATCTTTGCCGCAACGCGCCGACCGCCGTTTATGAGCTTGAGCATTTCGGCATGCCCTTCTCGCGCACCGAAGAGGGCAAGATCTATCAGCGCCCCTTCGGCGGCCACATGATGAACTTCGGCGATGGCCCGCCGGTGCAG